>NZ_JBIUHC010000018.1:0-95677 GCF_044627735.1 Cupriavidus sp. CuC1
GGCGCGGCGGCGGCGGGAGCCGGTGCGGCGGCTGCCGGGGCGGGCGCGGCGGCAGCCTGGCCAGCAGGCTCCAGCATCACCAGTACGGTGCCTTCGGCGACGTTGTCGCCAATCTTGATCCTGACTTCCTTGACGGTGCCGCCCTGGGGCGAGGGCACGTCCATCGTGGCCTTGTCCGATTCCAGCGTCACCAGCGCGTCTTCCGCATTGATGGTATCGCCCGGTTTCACGTGCACTTCGATGACGGGAACGGCGTCGTAATCGCCGATATCCGGCACCTTGATTTCAATCGCTTGACTCATTCAGTGTCTCCAGGGCAGGACAGCGCACGCGACAAATACGAGCGTGTGAGGTTACCCTCACTGCCTGCATCTGTCACGTCGCCGCGCCGCAAGGCGCCGGGCGTGAGCCCGGCACCCGCGGCGCGGCGTTACCGTTCCTGCGGGGGGTTCGTGCAGCCGGTCTGCTTAGACCGACATCGGGTTCGGCTTGTTGGGGTCGAGGTTGTATTTCTTGATGGCTTCGGCCACCTTGTCGCGACCGATGGCACCTTCGTCGGCCAGCGCCTTCAGTGCGGCCAGCGTCACCCAGTGACGGTCCACCTCGAAGAAATGACGCAGCTTCTCGCGGGTGTCCGAGCGGCCGAAACCGTCGGTGCCCAGCACCACGAAGCGGCGCGGCACGAAGGGACGGATCTGGTCGGCAAAGGCGCGCACGTAGTCGGTCGAGGCGATCACCGGGCCGCGCACCGACTTGAGGCTCTTGGTCACATGCGATTCGCGCTGCGTCTCGGTCGGGTGCAGCAGGTTCCAGCGCTCGATGTCGTGGCCTTCGCGGGCCAGCTCGGTAAAGCTCGGGCAGCCCCACAGGTCGGATTCGACGCCCCAGTCCTTCTTGAGCAGTTCGGCGGCGGCGATCACCTCGCGGAAGATCGTGCCGGAGCCCAGCAGCTGCACGCGCGGCGCGTTGCTGTTCTCGACGCCCTTACGGAACTGGTACATGCCCTTGACGATGTCGGCTTCCACGCCAGCCGGCATTTCCGGATGTTCGTAGTTCTCGTTCATCACCGTCAGGTAGTAGTAGACGTCTTCCTGTTCGGCATACATGCGGCGCAGGCCATCCTGCATGACCACCGCCAGTTCGTACTGGAAGGTCGGGTCATACGAGATGCAGTTCGGGATCGCGGCATGGAACACATGCGAATGGCCATCCTCGTGCTGCAGGCCTTCGCCGTTGAGCGTGGTGCGGCCCGAGGTGCCGCCCAGCAGGAAGCCGCGCGAGCGCATGTCGGCAGCCGCCCAGCACAGGTCACCGATACGCTGGATGCCGAACATCGAGTAGTAGATGTAGAACGGGATCATCTGCACGCCGTGCGTCGAGTACGACGTGGCTGCCGCGATCCAGTCGCACATGGCGCCGGCTTCGTTGATGCCCTCCTGCAGCACCTGGCCAGTCTGCGATTCCTTGTAGAACATCAGCTGGTCATGGTCTTCGGGCACGTACTTCTGGCCTTGCTGGTTCCAGATGCCGATCTGGCGGAACAGGCCTTCCATGCCGAAGGTGCGCGACTCGTCGGGCACGATGGGCACCACGTGCTTGCCGATCTGCTTGTCCTTGAGCAGCGTGTTCAGGATCCGTACGAAGGCCATGGTGGTGGAGACTTCGCGGCCTTCGCTGGTGGCCTTGAGCAGCGCGTCGAAGGCGGACAGCTCGGGCACTTTCAGCGCTTCGGCCTTCTGGCGGCGGGCCGGCAGGTAGCCACCCAGGTCCATGCGGCGGGCGCGCATGTATTCCAGTTCCTTCGAGCCTTCTTCGAAGGTGACGTACGGCACTTCCTCGATCTTGTCGTCGGCGACCGGAATATTAAACTGGTCGCGGAAACGGCGGATCGCGTCCACCGGCATCTTCTTCTGCTGGTGGCTGATGTTCATGGCCTGGCCGGCGTCGCCCATGCCGTAGCCCTTGATGGTCTTGGCCAGGATCAGCGTGGGCTGGCCCTTGTGCTCGTTGGCGGCACTATAGGCGGCGAAGATCTTGTGCGGATCGTGGCCACCGCGGTTCAGGCGCCAGATGTCCTCGTCGGACCAGTCGGCCACCATCGCCTTGAGTTCGGGCGTGTTGAAGAAATACTCGCGCACATAGGCGCCGTCCTTGGCCTTGAAGGTCTGGTACTCGCCGTCCACGCAATCCATCATGCGCTTCATCAGCAGGCCCTTCTTGTCGCGTGCCAGCAGCTGATCCCAGCGGCTGCCCCACACCACCTTGATCACGTTCCAGCCGGCGCCGCGGAACTCGGATTCGAGCTCCTGGATGATCTTGCCGTTGCCGCGCACCGGACCGTCCAGGCGCTGCAGGTTGCAGTTGATCACGAACACCAGGTTGTCGAGCTTCTCGCGCCCGGCCATGCCGATGGCGCCGAGCGATTCCGGCTCGTCGGTCTCGCCATCGCCCAGGAATGCCCAGACCTTGCGGCCTTCGGTCTGCACCAGGCCGCGGCTGTGCAGGTACTTCATGAAACGGGCCTGGTAGATGGCCATGATCGGGCCCAGGCCCATCGACACCGTCGGGAATTGCCAGAAGTCCGGCATCAGCCACGGGTGCGGGTAGGACGAGATGCCCTTGCCGTCGACTTCCTGGCGGAAGCTGTCGAGTTGATCGGTGCTCAGGCGGCCGAGCAGGAAGGCGCGCGAATACACGCCCGGAGCCGAGTGGCCCTGCACGAACACCAGGTCGCCGCCATGCTTGTCGGACGGGGCGTGCCAGAAGTGGTTGTAGCCGACGTCATACAGCGTGGCCGCCGAGGCAAACGAGGAGATGTGGCCGCCAACGTTGGTGTGCTTGTTGGCGCGCAGCACCATCGCCATGGCGTTCCAGCGGGTGTACGAGCGGATGCGGTGCTCGATGTCCTGGTCGCCGGGAATGCGGGCCTGCTGCTCCACCGGGATGGTGTTGATGTACTGCGTTTCAGCGTGGAACGGCTGGTTGACGCCGTTCACGCGTGCGTATTCGATCTGCTTCTCGATCAGGAAGGCGGCCCGATCGGTGCCTTCGGCGGCGATCACGCCCTGCAGGGCGTCAAGCCACTCGTGGGTTTCCTGGGGATCGGCATCGTTGGCGCTGCTTGCGCCGAGGATCTGCTCTGGTACAGCTGACATGACTGTCTCCTGGTGAATTCCTGCCTCGGCGCCCCCTGATTCTTGTGGTGGGAGCCCCGGCCTGACGGTGTGACTACGGTACGGCGCGCGGGCCGCGAGTGTCTTCGCACGGTCCTTCGCTAGTGCTCCGCCCGAGCTTGCCAGCGAGGCTGGCAGGACCTGACGCAGCACTGCCGTCCGCACTTTTCGGTCGGACCGATTCTATGGAAGCAGATTGGGCAAGACAAGCCTAATTTTCAAATTGCGATATGGTTTCTTATAATGTGAAATATTGCCGCAGCGCACCACAAAACTGCGCCAGCCCTTGCCACCAAACGCCGTGCACCCGCCGCGCCTTCGGCAGGAATGCCGCAGTGCCGCATTGGCGCTTACCCCAAGCGACGGGGCGCCGCAATCCCGCTACACTGGTCGGTCAGTCGTCAATCCCGCCATGCCGTCCCTCAAAGATTTCTTTTCCCACCTCCGCGCCGCAGTCGTCCCTCCCTCCGCTTCCGGCTCCGCCAAGGCGAGCGGCAGCGACCCTACGCTGGTCGCCCCGCCCAACCCGCTGACGCACCTCGATACGCTTGGCCATGTGGACGAGCCCGCTGCCGTCAATGGGCCGCCGCGCGGATTGTGGTGGCTGCGCTGGCGCAACCTGGTGGCGACCAGCTGGTTCATGTTCATCCCGCTGGTGGCGATCGTGCTGTTCACGGCGGCGATGGGTGTGATCCTGTGGTCACTCCATGAAACCGAGCGCCAGCAGCAGCGCGACGCGCTCTATCGCGACGCGGCCTGGGCCCAGCAGCGCGTGCGCCTGTCCGTCCTGAGCAACCAGGACCAGCTTGCCTCGCTGGCGCGCGACATCGCCGCCGCCCAGCTCGACCAGGGCGCCTACCGTACCGCCGCGCAGGAAATCCTGCGCGAAAACCCGGAAATCGTCTTCGTCAACTGGCTGGATGCGACCCGGCGCGGGCGCTGGTCGCTGCCGTCCACCTCCGAATTTGCCAGCCGGCTGCGCGAAACCCAGGACCAGCCGCTGGAGCCCGAGGTGCTCGATACCTTCGACGCCGCCCGCGAAACCCAGCGCGTGGTGTACTCACGCCCGCTGGTCAACGACCGCGGCGACAGCTTCATGCTGATGGAGGTGCCGATCGTGCGGGACAACGAGTTCCTCGGCACCCTCGGCGCGCTTTACTCCATCAATGGCATCCTGACCCACCTGCTGCCGCCGGAGCTGACCGAGCGCTACCGCTTCTCGCTGATCGACAAGAACAACCAGATCCGCGCCAGTACCTCGCTGCGGCCGGTGCCGGGCAATGCGCTGTCCTACGAGGTGCTGCTCGACCCGCCTGGGCACTCGCTGTCGCTGCGCGCCGACGCCTATCCGCCCGCCTCCAACCTGCCCAACAACATGCTGCTGTGGCTGGTGGTGGGGCTATCGTGCTTCCTGCTGTGGAGCCTTTGGAGCATGTGGCGGCACACCAGCCGGCGCTCCGAGGCGCAGCGCGCCCTGCTGGCGGAGACCTCGTTCCGGCGAGCCATGGAAAACTCGATGCTGATCGGGCTGCGCGCGCTGGACCTGAACGGCCGCATCACCTACGTCAATCCCGCCTTCTGCCGCATGACCGGCTGGCAGGACAGCGACCTGGTCGGCCGCGTGCCGCCCTTCCCCTACTGGCCGCCCAACGACCACCAGGAGATGCAAAAGCAGATCGACCTGACCCTGCAAGGCAAATCCCCGGCCAGCGGCTATGAGATGCGCGCCATGCGGCGCGACGGCAGCAGCTTCTATGCCCGCATGTACGTCTCGCCGCTGGTGGACAGCCGCGGCCGGCACACGGGCTGGATGGCCTCGATGACGGACATCACCGAGCCCAAGCGCGCCCGCGAGGAGCTTGCCGCCGCGCACGACCGCTTCACCACGGTCCTGGAGAGCCTGGACGCCGCGGTGTCGGTGCTGGCCACCGACAAGCCCGAACTGCTGTTCGCCAACCGCTATTACCGCCAGCTGTTCGGCTGGGAAGCCGAGGGCCACCTCAAGCTGGCCGGCGGCGAGGTCGACAAGGAGCAGGTTTCCAGCGACGCCACCGACTTCGTCGACGCCTACGCCGGCCTGCCGGCCTCCGAGCTGATGCCCTACTCCTCGGACGCGCGGGAAGTCTTCGTGCCCGACATGCAGAAATGGTTCGAAGTGCGCCGGCGCTACATTCAGTGGGTGGACGGCCACCTGGCGCAGATGCAGATCGCCACCGACATCACGGTGCGCAAGGCCGCCGAGGAAATGGCGCGCCAGCATGAGGAACGGCTGCAGTTCACCAGCCGCCTCACCACCATGGGCGAGATGGCGTCGTCGCTCGCGCACGAGCTGAACCAGCCGCTGGCGGCCATCAACAACTATTGCATGGGCGCGGTGGCCCGGCTGCGCTCCGGGCGCAGCACCGCCGAGGACCTGATCCCGATCCTGGAGAAGACCTCGGCGCAGGCCGTGCGCGCCGGCACCATCATCAGCCGCATCCGGGGCTTCGTGAAGCGCAGCCAGCCCCAGCGCCGCGAAGCCGCCCTGCACGACATCGTGGCCGACGCCGTCGGGCTGGCCGACCTGGAGGCCACCCGACGGCGCGTCACCATCCTGACCCGGCTGCCGGCGCCGCCGGTGGTGCTGTTCGTCGATCCGGTGCTGATCGAGCAGGTGCTGGTCAACCTGCTCAAGAACGCCGTCGAGGCCATGGCCGGGCTGCCGGCGCTGCGCGCCACCGGCGTGGTGCGCCTGCACGCGCGCATCGAGCCGGGCGAGATCGGGCCGAACATGCGCATCGACGTGATCGACCAGGGCCCCGGCGTCGACGAGGCCACGAAGGAGCGCCTGTTTGAGCCGTTTTTCAGCACCAAGTCCGATGGCATGGGCATGGGCCTGAATATCTGCCGCTCCATCATCGAGTCCCACCAGGGGCGCCTGTGGGTGGAGAACAATGCCGACGGCATCGGCTGCACGTTCAAGATCATGCTGCCGCTGCAGCCGGCGCTGATCGACCAATAAGGCGCCGGGCGGGGCCGCGCGGCAACGACAAGACAAGGCGCGCCCCGGGCCGCCCCTGTTGCTTGCCGCCCGGCCCGGTTACACTTGGCGGCAAATGACTTTGATGTCCCAGGAGACTTCATGACCGTAACGCCAAACCCCACCTCCCACCGCGGCGAGACCGTCTTCATCGTCGACGACGATGAAGCCATGCGCGACTCGCTGACCTGGCTGCTGGAGGGCAATGGCTACCAGGTTCGCAGCTTTACCAGCGCCGAACAGTTCCTCTCCGCCTATGACTCGGGCCAGGTCTCCTGCCTGATCCTGGACGTGCGGATGCCGGGCATGAGCGGGCCCGAGCTGCAGGAACGCATGATCGCGGAAAACATCAATATCCCGATCGTCTTCATCACCGGCCACGGCGACGTGCCGATGGCGGTCTCCACCATGAAGAAGGGCGCGATCGACTTTATCGAGAAGCCGTTCGATGAGTCCGAGCTGCGCTCGCTGGTGGAACGCATGCTGCAAAAGGCCCGCACCGACCACTCCGCCGCCCGTGAGCAGCGCGCCGCCAAGGACCTGCTGGGCAAGCTCACCACGCGCGAGCAGCAGGTGCTGGAGCGCATCGTGGCAGGCCGGCTGAACAAGCAGATCGCCGACGACCTGGGCATTTCCATCAAGACCGTGGAGGCGCACCGCGCCAACATCATGGAAAAGCTCAACGTCAACACCGTGGCCGACCTGCTGCGCCTGGCCCTGTCCAAGAACAGCTGAAATCGCTGAGCCAGCGCCCAAGGGCAGCCCCCCCCGAGCCTGCGGGGGGCTGCCAGTTCAACGACTGAGATACGCCTCGTCGCGAAAGGTCGCGACCCATTGCGGCTTGCAGACCACGAACACCGCCACCAACGCCAGCGGCAGCCCGAACAGGGTCACCATCAAGGTGGCGCCGAAAAGCTGGATCGCCAGCCCGCCCGGCAGTGTGGCGCGGACCGTCCATAGCAGCGCCAGCAACACCAGCGCACCCAGCCAGCCATTGTGCAAATCGTCGCGCCGCAGCAGTTGCCAGGGCCGGCGGCTCAGCGCCCAGGCCATTGCCGCCAGGCTGAGCACGATGAGACAGGCTTGTTCGGCCGGCGCGGCGGCCACGGCGAAAGGTATCTGGGCATCCATGCGGCCATGCTACCAGCGCCCTACTCTCCTGCGCCCCGGGTTGCGTCAACCTTTATAATTCCGCTTTGACCACCTCCAGCCCTCCAGCGCCCACCCCCATGCCAGCCCAACTCATCGACGGCAACGCCCTTGCCAAGCAACTCCGCACTGAAGCCGCCCAGCGTGCCGCCCGCCTGACCGAACGCGGCCACCGGCCCGGCCTGGCCGTGGTCCTGGTAGGAGAAGACCAGGCTAGCCAGGTTTATGTGCGCAACAAGGTCAAGGCCTGCGACGACAATGGCTTCCATTCCTCGCTCGACCGCTACCCCGCCGACCTTTCCGAGGCCGACCTGCTGGCCCGCATCGATGCCCTGAACCGCGACCCGCACATCCACGGCATCCTGGTGCAGCTGCCGCTGCCCAAGCATATCGACAGCCACAAAGTGCTCGAAGCGATCGCCCCGGAAAAAGACGTGGACGGCTTCCACGTGGCCAATGCCGGCGCGCTGATGACCGGCGCCCCGCTGTTCCGCCCGTGCACGCCTTATGGCTGCATGAAGATGCTGGAATCGGTCGATTTCCCGCTGCGCGGCGCCCGCGCGGTGGTGGTCGGCGCCTCCAACATCGTCGGCAAGCCGATGGCGATGCTGCTGCTGCAGGCCGGCGCCACCGTCACCATCTGCAACAGCAAGACGCGCGACCTGGCTGCCCATACCCGTGACGCGGACGTGATCGTGGCCGCGGTGGGACGGCGCAACATCATCACCGCCGACATGGTCAAGCCCGGCGCGGCCGTGATCGACGTCGGCATGAACCGCGACGACAACGGCAAGCTGTGCGGCGATGTCGACTTCAACGGCGTCAAGGAAGTAGCCGGCTACATCACGCCGGTGCCGGGCGGCGTTGGCCCGATGACCATCACGATGCTGCTGATCAATACGCTGGAAGCTGCCGAGCGCGCAGCCGGCTAAACGTCGCGCATGCTGTAGAGGCCGCCGCCCGCGGCCTGCCGCGGACGGCGCCGGCGCCTTTGTGCGCCCGGCGCTGCCTGGCACTGGAAAACCTGCCGCCCCGCCCCAATGTGCGGGGTATTGCCTTTACCGGCCCTGCCAAGAGAGACGCCATGGACCAAGCCGCCAATCAAGCCAACGCCGAAAACACCGCGGACGGCGCCAATCCGCTGCTGGATTTCACCGACCTGCCGCGTTTCTCCGAGATCCGCCCCGAGCACATCGCCCCGGCGCTGGACGTGCTGCTGGCCACCGCCCAAGCCGCCGTCGACCGTGCCGAGGACCCCGCCACCGAAGCCACCTGGGCCAACGCCGTGGAAGCGCTGGAAGCCGCCACCGAGCCGCTGGGACGCGCCTGGGGCGTGGTGGGCCACCTGAGCGCGGTGGCGGATACGCCGGCATTGCGCCAGGCGCACAGCGACAACCTGCCGCGCATGACCGAGTTCTGGTCCTCGCTGGGCCAGAGCCTGGCGCTCTACGACAAGTACAAGGCAATCGCCGCCAGCCCCGAATTCGCCACCATGAGCGCGGCCCGCCGCCAGCTGATGGAAAACGAGTTGCGCGGCTTCCGCCTGGGTGGTGCCGAACTGCCGGAAGACAAGAAACCCCGCTTCGCCGCGATCCAGGAGCAGCAGGCCCAGTTGTCGAAGGCCTTCTCCGACCACGTGCTGGATGCCACCAATGCCTACGCGCTGGTGATCGAGGACGAGAGCCGCCTGAGCGGCATCCCGGAAGACGCGCTGGAAGCGGCGCGCCATGCCGCCATGAAGGACGGCAAGCCGGGCTGGAAATTCACCCTGCACTTTCCCTCCTACTTCCCGGTACTGCAGTACGCGGACGACCGCGCGCTGCGCCAGACCATGTACGAGGCCAGCGTCACCCGCGCCTCGGAACTGGCCGAGCAGTACGGCCAGGGCAAGGCTGAATGGGACAACACGGCCAATATGCGCGAGCAGCTCGCGCTGCGCCGCGAAGAAGCGCAGTTGCTCGGCTACGCGTCCTTCGGCGAGGTCTCGCTGGTGCCCAAGATGGCGGAATCGCCGGCCGAAGTGCTGCGCTTCCTGGACGAGCTGGCCGCCAAGGCGCGCCCGTACGCCGAGAAGGACTGGGCCGAGCTCAAGGCCTTCGCCGCGAGCGAGCTGGGCCTGGATGACCTGTCGCCCTGGGACGTGGCCTACGCCTCGGAAAAGCTGCGCGAGCAGCGCTACGCGTTCTCCGAGCAAGAGGTCAAGCAATACTTCCCCGAGCCGCAGGTGCTCAAGGGCCTGTTCAGCGTGGTGGAGAAGCTGTTCTCGGTGCGCATCGAAGCCGACCAGGCCCAGACGTGGCACGCTGACGCGCGTTTCTTCCGCGTGGTTTCGCCCGAGGGCGAGCTGCTGGCGCAGTTCTACATCGACCTGTACGCCCGCGAAGGCAAGCGCGGCGGCGCATGGATGGACGATGCCCGCGGCCGCAAGCAGCTCGACGGCGGCCGCGTGCAGACCCCGGTGGCCTACCTGACCTGCAACTTCACGGCGCCGGTGGGCGGCAAGCCCGCGGTCTTCACCCACGACGAAGTGATCACGCTGTTCCACGAGTTCGGCCACGGCCTGCACCACATGCTCACCCAGGTGGGCGAGCTGGGGGTGTCCGGCATCAATGGCGTGGAATGGGATGCCGTTGAGCTGCCCTCGCAGTTCATGGAGAACTTCTGCTGGGAGTACGAGGTGCTGGCTGACATGACCGCGCACGTCGACACCGGCGAGCCGCTGCCGCGTGACCTGTTCGAGCGCATGCTGGCTGCGAAGAACTTCCAGAACGGCATGATGACGCTGCGCCAGATCGTGTTCTCGTCGTTCGACATGCACCTGCACACCAGCTTCGACCCCGCGGGCGAGAAGTCCGTGCTGACGCTGTCGAGGGAGATCAACGATCGCGCCCACGTGGTGCCGCAGCACCCGCTCTCGCGCTGGCCCAATACCTTCAGCCATATCTTTGCCGGCGGGTATGCGGCGGGATACTACAGCTACAAGTGGGCCGAAGTGCTGTCCGCCGACGTCTACGCGGCCTTCGAGGAAGCCGCGAAGCTCTCCGGCACGGTGCTGGACGCCGAGACCGGCGCGCGCTACCGCCGGGAGATCCTGTCCGTCGGCGGCAGCCGCCCGGCCATGGAATCGTTCACCGCGTTCCGCGGCCGCGCGCCGCAGATCGACGCACTGCTGCGGCACGGCGGCATGGCGGTGGCGTAAGGCAGAGCGCCTTCAGCAAAACCCGTTGAGCGGCTCAGTCTGAGCCGCTTTTTTCATGGTGGCTCGCACGGGCAATGCAGGCGGTCGACAGCAATGCGCAGCACCCGCTCGCCGCAATCGCCACCGAGTAGCTGCCGTAGGCATCGAAAAGCCAGCCGGCCAGGCTGCCGCCCGCCATCGCGGCAATGCCCACCGCGATATACAACGCCCCCAGGATCGCCCCAAGGTTTGCCGTGCCGAACCATGTCGCGGCCAGCGCCGGGTACAAGGAAATGCAGCCGCCGTTGGCCGCGCCGAACAGGACGGCAAACAGCGCCAGCGCCGGGAAGCTCGTTGCCCCAAGCCACACGCCGTTGAGCAGCGCGAGCATCAGCGTCAGCCACAAGAGCAGCCGCCCGGGACCCAGCCTGTCACCCAGCCCGCCCAGCAACAGGCGGCCCAGGATATTGCCGGCACCCACCAGCCCGATCAGCAGATTCCCCGCCGTGGAAGACAAGCCATGCTGCCGCGCGTACGGATGGATATGGACCAGCGCGGCGAACAGGCCGACCGAGCCCAGCAGGATGGCGCCGAAGTACCACCAGAATCGCCCGCCGCGCACGGCCTGCGCCAGGCTGAGCCCGGATGGAAGGGGCGAATGGGCAGTGCCAAGCGCCGCAGGCGCGCCATCGGGATGGAGACCGGCCTCCTCCGGCCGCCCCTTTAGCAGCATCGCCATAGCCAGCCCGACCACGGCGATGGCCAGCGCGAAGCAACGCATCGTCGCCTGCCAGCTCATCTGCTCCATCAGCAGCCCCGCCACCACCGGCCCGACAAACGTGCCAAGCCCGGTGCCCGCCAGCGCAAGGCCCGACGCCCTGCTGCGATGCCTGACGAACCAGCGCTGCACCGCCGTCACCGCCGGCACATAGACCAGGCCGACGCCCAGGCCCACCAGCGAACAGAAGGCAACCAGGAACCACGCCAGCGAATCCGTGACGACGCTGGCGATGGCAAAGCCCAGCGCCAGCAAGACGATGCCCATCGCAATGACCCGGCGGGTGGAGATGCGGTCGGCCAGGGAGCCCGAGAATACGCCCACCATGTAGTAAATAAGCGCGGTGAACGAAAACACCGAAGCCGTCGACGAACTACCCACCCGGAAGCCCTCCTGGATGCTCGCGAAAAATGCGCCGAACGAGTACGCGGCGCCAAATATGAGCGCCAGCAGCACGTGCGTCGCGCCAACCACATACCAACCCGGAAATACGTTCACCCTTGTGCTCACCGTTGCCATGCCGTCCCCGATAGCCCTTTCGCCCGCGCTTCCCGCGCTTCCCGCAACCGCGAATCATCGATTGCGCCACATATTCTTGTATATACAAGATAAGACAACAAATCAACGAGTCGGGATTACCCTGAGCGAAGCCAAAACCAAAGGCCGCCGCCGCCCTTTCCCTGGCGGACGCCGACGTTAAAACGGAAAATCCCCGCCAATGGAAATTGGCTAGACAAGCGTGGTCAAGTAAACTGCGTGCCATGACCTACCTGCCACCCGCCGCCGCCTACGCGCACATCAAGAACTACCTGAAGGACGGACTCAGCGCCGGGCGCTGGCCGCCCGGCACGCTGATGCCGTCGGAATCCGAGCTGGTCACCCAGTTCCGCGTCAGCCGCATGACCGCCAACCGGGCGGTGCGCGAGCTCCAGGCCGAAGGCCTGGTCGAGCGCGTGCAGGGCGTGGGCACGTTCGCCACCCAGCCCTATCGCGCGTCGTCCACCCTGACCATCCGCGACCTGCACGACGAGATCACGGAGCGGGGCCACCGCCACCGCTCGGACGTGCATATGGCGCGCGCCGAAGTCGTCACCGAGGCATTGGCGGCGCGGATCGGATTGCCCGTCGGCAGCAAGGTCTTCCACACCTTGATCGTGCATAGCGAGAACGGCATACCGCTGCTATGCGAGGATCGCTACGTCAACCCCGCCCGCGCGCCTGACTACCTGGACGTGGACTTCACCAAGACCACACCCACCAATTACCTGCTGACCGTGGCACCGCTGTGGGAGGCGCAATACTCCATCGAGGCGCAACTGCCCACCGAGCAGGAGGCCGAGCTGCTGGGCGTCAAGCCAAGCGAGCCCTGCCTGATCGTGATCCGCCGCACCGAAAGCCAGGGCTCGCCGATCACGCTGGCGCGGCTGGTGCATCCGGGGTCGCGCTATACCATCGAGGGCTCGTTCAAGCCCTAGCCCTTTGCGGGCCCGGATGCGCGCAGATGGTCGATAAACCCGCGGACCTTGGCGCTGACGTGCCGCGTATCCGGATAGACGGCGAAGACCTCGGTCCTTGGCAAGGCATGGTCCGGCATCAGGATCTGGAGCCGTCCGCTCTTGAGATGGTCGCCAAGCAGCCACTCGGGCAGCGCCGCGACGCCGCAGCCGGCCAGCACAAACGCTAGCAAGGCCGAGGCCGTATCCGCGTGGGCCACGTTGCGGACCCGGATCGTGTGCGACTGGCCTTGTGCGTCGGACAGGGTCCATTGCCCGCTCTGCCCCGCGCGATTGGCGAGCCACGGCAGCGCCGCCATCGCCTGCAGCGAATCGGGCGTGCCGCTTGTCCTCAGCAATGCCGGGCTGGCGACGATCACCAGCTTGAAATACCCGATCGGGTTAGCGCGGTGCCCCGAGTCTTCCAGCGGCCCCACCCGGATGGCGACGTCCAGCCGCTCCGCGATCAGGTCGGCGTGGGTCGAGCTGGCCTGGTAGCTCACCCGCAGATCGGGATGCAGGCGCGCAAAACCGGCCAGCGCGGGGGCAACGACGAGATTGCCGTAATCCACTGACGCCGTCACGCGCAAGCTGCCCGAGAAGGACGAATGTCCCGACCGGACCTGCTCCACTGCCGCGTCTGCCTGCCTCAACAAGACCGCGCAGTCGTGGAAGAACCGCTCGCCCGCCTCCGTCAGCGCCAGGCGCCGCGTGCTGCGCGTCAGCAAAGCCACCGACAGCTCTTGCTCCAGCTGCTTCACGTTGAAGCTGACCACGGCCTTGGTGGTGCCCAGCGTGTCGGCTGCCGCGGTGAACGAGCCACATTCCACCACGGCCACGAACATCGCCAGACGGTTCAGGTTGATCATGTTCTCAGCGGCCCAGGCCTATTGTCAAAAATCAGAGAACAGTATATCGGCCGCAAGGTTGTTTTTTTATCTCTCCAGGGTTTCTAGAATGCCGTCTTCCCGCCTGAACCTGCATGGCGCGCGCCGCCATTGCACGACTTTCCCATGCCCTACAAATCACGCGTTGCGTTGGTCTACCTCCTTGGCTTCTTTATCGACCTGGTCAACATGTTCATGGCGTCGGTCGCGTTTCCCGATATCGGCCAGTCGCTGCAAACGTCCGTTGGGGCCGTCGCGTGGGTGGCCAATGCCTACACGCTGGGGCTGACGCTGGTCATCCCGGCAAGCACGTGGTTGGCGGGCCGCTACGGCGACAAGGCGATCTTCGTGGCATCGCTGGGGATTTTTTCGCTGGCCGCGGCCGGCGCCGGATTCGCCGGCAGCATCGAGGCGCTGATCGCGTGGCGGTTGCTGCAGGGCCTGGGGGGCGGGCTTCTGATTCCTGTCGGGCAAGCCATGACGTACCGGCTCTACCCCCAGGCCGAGCGCGCGCGTTTGTCGGTGATGGTGATGGCCTGCGCACTACTCGCGCCAGCGTTGTCTCCCCTGGTGGGCGGCTACGTCGTGGACAGCCTGGGATGGCACTGGGTCTTCTGGCTCAACGTCCCGTTGGCCCTGGTGGCGCTTGTGCTTGCCGTGCTCTGGCTGCGGCCAGGCGAGAACATCCAAGGACACCAGCCAGACCTTGCCGGCATGGGGCTGGTCAGCCTGTCGCTTGCGCTGCTGCTGATCGGCATGTCGCGTTTCGAGCATGTCGGGGACACAGCGTGGGCACCGTGCTCGTCGCAGGCGGCGTCGCCGCCGGCTTGCTGCTTTTGCGGCATGTACGCCGGCGGCAGCACCCGGTCCTGGATTTGCGCGTGCTGCGTGATCCGCTGCTACGGGCAGCCATGGTCGTCTACCTGTTCGTGCCCGGCGTGTTTACCGGCGTCAGCCTGCTCAATATGTTCTTCATGCAAAGCGCGCTAGGCCTGAAGGCCGTCGATGCAGGGGCCCGGATGATTCCCTACGCCCTGGCGGCCGCAGCGGGGATGACGCTGGCCGGGCGGCTCTTCAGCAGGCTGGGGTCCCGCGTCCTGCTGCTGCCGGCTCTCGGCGCGCACGCGGCGGGCATCGCCATGCTGGCGACCGTGAGCGAAGCTGGCGACACGCTGCGCATGGTGGCCGCCTTCGCGCTGATGGGGGCTGGCGGCGGCATCTGCTCAAGCGTTGCGCAAACCCTGGCGCTGCTGAATGTGGCCCCGGCGTGGATGGGCCGTGCCAGCGCAATATGGAACCTGAATCGTCAATTGTCGTTTTGCGCCGGCGTCGCCCTGGCCAGCCTTTTATTGGGGCAACTGCTGGCCCGGCAAGGCATCGCCGACCTCGCCCCGGCACGCGGCGCCCTCGTGCTGACGCAGGTATTCCATGGGTGTTTTCTCATCGCCAGCTTATGCACCCTCGTGCCGCTGCTTGTCGTCTGGCGCCTGGACGACGGACATGAGCGCCAGCCAGCGGCATCAGCAACGCCTCGCTAACCTCCAGGGCAACCCGCCCGCCTACTCTCAAAGGAACACCCATCCATGCCTGACCTCGCAAAGCTTTGCCTGCTTGAAGTTGCTGAGACCCATGTGCTGATCGAACAATGGCTGTCGAGCGCCGATTGCCCCGACGCCGTATTAGAAACACTGCTGCAACGGTTTGGGCCGGGCTTCAGCATGATCTCGCCAACCGGTGCGCGCATGGAGCAAGGCGGCTTTCCCGCGCTGTTCGCACGGCTGCGCGGCGCCCGGCCCGGGCTGCAGATCAAGATCGATGAATTGACGCTTGTGCAGGTGGACGCGCGCTCGGCCACGGTCAGCTACCGGGAGACGCAGGCCTGGAACACGGGCACGTCCGAACGGCTTGCCACGGCGCTGTTCGTGGCTAGGGACGATGCGCGCGTCACGTGGCGACACCTGCATGAGACCTGGGCCTGAGGGCACCTGCCTCTGGAAGTGCCTGTGGCCGCGGCGGTCGTTCATAATGTGCAGGCAAACCATGGTGACACCGGGACGAATTCCAGTGTCGTCCAGGCAACCGTCAATCAATAAGCTATTTGAAAATGAGAATCGCAACCTGGAACGTCAACTCGCTCAAGGTCCGGCTACCGCAGGTGCTGGACTGGCTGATCGAGCAGGAAAAGGCCGACACGCCGATCGATGCCCTGTGCCTGCAGGAGCTGAAGATGCCGGACGACAAGTACCCGCTGGCCGAGCTGGAGAGCGCGGGCTTCCACAGCGTGTTCACCGGCCAGAAGACGTACAACGGCGTGGCGATCCTGGCGCGCAATGCCACCATGGCGACGCCAACCGACGTGGTGCGCAATATCCCCGGCTTCGACGACGCCCAGCAGCGCGTAGTGGCGGCGACCTATGGCGACGTGCGCCTGGTGTGCGCGTACTTCCCCAACGGGCAGGCCCCGGACTCCGACAAGTTCACCTACAAGCTGGGCTGGCTGAAGGCGATCACCGCGTGGCTGCAGGAGGAGATGGTGAAGTACCCGAAGCTCGCGCTGCTGGGCGACTTCAATATCGCGCCCGAAGACCGGGATGTGCACGATCCCAAGAAGTGGGAGGGGCAGAACCTGGTGTCACCGCCGGAGCGCGACGCGTTCCGGGCGCTGGAGGCGCTTGGGCTGACCGACGCGTTCCGCATGTTCGAGCAACCGGAGAAGAGCTTTTCCTGGTGGGACTACCGCATGTTTGCGTTCCGCCGCAACGCCGGCCTGCGCATCGACCACGTCCTGTTGTCGCAGGCCCTGCGCGAGGCGTGCAGCGCCTGCGTGATCGATCGCGTGCCGCGCACCTGGGAACAGCCGTCGGACCACACGCCGGTGGTGGCCACGCTCGACCTGGGCTGAGGCGTTGCGCCAGAGCCAGCCGCCCAGCCAGCGCTCAGCATATCCGGGTAGCCACCGGCTCGCGTCCGGGCGGCTGCACGGCTACACTTGCGGGCATGAAACCGGCCACCTTCCGCCACCGCAACCTCCCCCACCTGCTGCTGCAAGCCCGCGAAACGTTGATGGCGGGCTTTCGGCCCATCCTGCGCCAGCACGGCATGACCGAGCAGCAATGGCGCGTGGTGCGCACCCTCAACGAGCAAGGCGAGATGGAGCCCAACCAGCTCGCCGATGCCTGCCTGATCCTGAGCCCGAGCCTTACCCGCATGCTGTCGAGCATGGAGGAAGCGGGCCTGATCCTGCGCTCGCGCTCGACCACGGACCAGCGCCGCCAGCTGATCGCGCTGACCGACAAATGCCGCGCCCTGATCGCCGAGATGGAGCCGCTGATCGACCGCCGCTATGAGGAGCTCGAGCAGATGATCGGCGCCGAGCGGCTGGGCAAGGTCTATGGCGCCATCGACGAATTGCTGGTGAGCCTCGGCGAGCGAGACCCGCAAGCATGACCGCCCCGGCTGCGCGGCGCACAAGCGACCGGATGCTCGGGCGCCTGTTGCCGGCATGGCGTCACCGCGTGAGCCGCGCCTCCTTGCGTGCGGACGTGGTTGCGGGCCTGCTCGGCGCGGTGCTGGTGCTGCCGCAGGGCGTGGCCTTTGCCACGCTCGCCGGCCTGCCGCCGCAATACGGCATCTACGCGGCGGTCATACCCTGCATCGTGGCGGCCTTGTTCGGCTCCAGCTGGCATGTCATGTCCGGCCCGACCAACGCCAACTCGCTGGCGCTGTTCGCCATGCTGAGCCCGGTGGCATTTGCCGGCAGTCCCGAGTACATCAACCTGGCGCTCGCCGTCACCATCATGGTTGGCTTGCTGCAGCTTGCCGTGGGCACCTTGCGCCTTGGCACGCTGGCCAACTTCATCTCGCCCTCGGTGCTGCTTGGCTTCACGTGCGGCGCGGCGACGCTGATCGGGCTCTATGCGCTCAAGGACCTGTTCGGGCTGGCCGTGCCGACGGGCACGAGCGCCTTCGGTGTGGTGCGCTTCCTGCTGGACAATGCCGACGGCATCAACTGGAGCGCGTTCACGGTCGCCGCGATCACGCTGGCGGTGACCATCGCGGTGAAGCGCATCTCGCGCCGCCTGCCCTTCATGCTGATCGGCCTGCTGGCGGGCTACGGCGTCGCCCTGCTGCTCAACGCGCCGGGCTGGAGCGCGGGGGCGCGCCACGTCAATGTGGTCGGCCCGATTCCGTCGGCCATCCCGCCCTTCCACCTGCCGAGTATTTCCTGGCAGGCGATCCCCGACCTGCTGGGCATTGCCGCAGCGCTGACCATCGTGGCGCTCGGCCAGTCGATCTCGATCGCCAAGGCGGTGGCGCTGCGCTCGGGCCAGCACATCGATGCCAACCGCGAGTTCATCGGGCAGGGGCTGTCGAATATCGCGGGTGGCTTGTTCTCCGCCTATATTTCCTGCGGCTCGCTGAACCGCTCCATGCCCAACTACGAGGCCGGCGCGCAGACGCCGCTGGCCAGCATTTTCTCGGCCTTGTTGCTGGTGGTGCTGGTCATGGCCAGTGCCTCGCTGCTGGCGCAGATCCCGCTGGCCGCCATCGCCGCGATGTTGCTGCTGGTGGCCTGGGGCCTGTTCGATTTCAGCCGGCTGCGCCGTATTGCCAGCCTGAGCCGCACGGAATTCGCCATCGCCATCAGCACCTTTGTCGCCACGCTGGCCATCCGCCTGGAGATGGCGGTCTTGCTCGGCACCATCCTGTCGCTGGTGGCCTATCTCTATCGCACCTCGCGCCCGGCGGTGCGCAGCCTGGTGCCGGACGCCGACGACCCCGACCGGCGCTTCACGCCGCTCGACGAACTGCATCGTCCGCAACCGGAATGCCCCCAGCTAAAGCTGCTGCGCATGGAAGGCGCGATCTACTTCGGCGCGGTCCAGTACGTGACGGACCGCTTGCACGAGGCACGCAGCGCCTACCCCGGCCAGATCCATCTGCTGGCCATGACCAAGAGCATGAACTTCATCGACCTGGCCGGCGCCGAGATGTGGGAAAGCGAGCTGAGCGAGCGGCGCGCCACTGGCGGCGACCTGTATTTCCATCGTCCGCGCACGCAGGTGCTGCAGACGTGGGACCAGACCGGCTTCGCGCTGAAGCTGGGCGAGGGCCACATCTTTTCCACCAAGCGGCAGGCGCTGCACACCATCATTGCACGCCTCGATCCCGCAGGCTGTGCGCAATGCCAGGCACGCATCTTCGAAGAATGCGCAAGCCGCCCGGGCGGGCCGAGCTATCAGGCAAAACCGGCTTGAGTGTGACCAGCGCGATCAATGCAACCAGCGAGACCGGGAAGATCAGTGATGAGCGGCGGGAATGAAAAAGAGAAACGCCGGCGGGAAACCGGCGCCAGGCGGCGAGAAGCCGCAATGACTTGAAGCGGTAGCCCGGGATCGGACCGATGACCGGCCCGGACTGGGATCCGCTTCAGAGCGGCGCCACATGGGCGCGCTTGACTACCACTGGCTGGGCAGCGCCCTGCTCGATCAGCACCACCGCAGCACGCTCGATGGTTTCACGCCCGGCGCGGAATGCCTCTTCCAGCGACAACACCTGGTCGGCACTGAAGCCTTCCCACAGCGCTTCACGGGTCACCACGCAGGTGACTGGTTGGCCGTCGACAACGGCGTGAAATAGCAAGCCTTCATTGTTGATATCGTAACGCTCTTGCTCTTGGAACTTGATATCCATCGGTGCAGCCCTCCATTGCAAGTGAAGAATCATCCTAACATGGGTCGGCCCGACTCGTCCGCAAAGGCCTACGCCTCGCTCGCCCCCAAGCAAGACTACCGAAGCCTCGGGCGAGTTCCCGCGGTGTGAATGCCTGTGTTCGGTGCATGGCGCAGGAACAAGGCTGCCAGGGCGTTGCACGCACGACGGCGAATTCGCACGTGGTATTTCCAGAGCACCCTCGCGCAGGAAAAATTACGTAGGGGGTTTGACAAACTCAAAAACGGTGATACAATCTTTTTCTTCGTTGGGGCGTTAGCTCAGTTGGTAGAGCAGCGGACTCTTAATCCGTAGGTCGAGTGTTCGAGTCACTCACGCCCCACCAGCGAATTCTAAAAGCCGGAAAGCAGCAATGCTTTTCCGGCTTTTTCCATTGGCGCTCCACTTCTGTCGGCCCCCAGTCCCGGCGATTCACCCCCTCAAAAGAAAACACGCAAAAAAGTTCTTCACCGATTCCCGGGGCTAATCCTCTGCGTGCCGTCGTCTGGGTGCCGTCGACTGCGTGCCGTACGGCCCACTACCGGAGCGCGCTTCGTCTGCGAGTGATACAGGCTGCCGGTCAAAGAAGGATCGAGAAGGATTGATCCGGCGAATGGACGCGAGCCCAGTGGTGGGAGCGGCCACTGGGCGAGGCGCCGCGCTTGTGGCTCGGCTGCGAAGAGCGCGCCACCTCAGCGGGTTGGTTGAGCAAATTCTTGCACAGCCTATCCCAGGGTATGGAACTGCCTCCGCCACCGCCCCCCCCTTGAAACCACGACCACCACCGCGCGTGCGTCCGCAGGCGCCCACGGGGAGCGCAATGTACACGTTGCACCAGGTGAGCGTCCTCAGTCCATGAGATCGGTGTACTCGCCGCGCGTGTAGTGCGCGGTGCGTGCCCATGGCGCGCGCTGCGGTGTGGCCACGACGGTCACCCGCGTGTACTTGGTGGACTTTCCCCCGGCACTGCGCGACTGCACTGAGCGCGGATACTGCCCCGCGACGTCCCACAAAACCATGACGGATTCATCCGCGCGCCGCAATTGGTATTGCTGCGCGCCGCCGCGTATTGGCCCCACCGCCTTCATTTTCTTGAGCGCAGCCGGATCCAGCAGATGGTAGGCAGTGGCCCAGGAGCCGTCAAAGCCGATATTGCCGTATTCTGCCGGGTTGACAGCGAAGGTCTTTTTCAAAGGATCGCTGACCAAGCGCACCGATAGCTTTCCCCCGGGCGGTTGTTCGATCCAACGGGCCGCCGTGGACAGATCGGCATGCTTGTGGCCGGCGCCGGCCGAGGCATGCTCAGCTGCATGCCCTGCCCCGGGTGGCAGTTCGCGTTCGATCCACACAGCGTCGCCGGAGCGGTAGACGTGCTCCGCGAAGGCGACGTCGCGCTTGACGCCGTCACTACCCTGCGACGAAAGCTGATGCTCGACGCGCAGCGCGAGGGGTGTCTTGGCTGACGCGGCAAGCGCCGCGGGGCTCGCGATGGCGGCCAGGCAGACCAGCAGGCCACCTGGCAGAGAGATCGTCCGGCGCGCTAAAAAGGCGGCCATGGGCCGAGTGGTAGGTCGGCCAGATATGCTGCAAGCTTGCATCTCGTTCTCGGGATATGGGCACGCCGGCAGAGTGCCGGCGTGCAATGCACCTCAGTTCGTCGGGTCGTCGGCGTTAGAAGCCCAGCGCCGTCTTGACCACGCCAAACACCTTCGTGTTGTCAAAGGTGCCCTTAAGCGGCGCGCTGCCCGCACCGCCGGAAAACAGCATCACGTCGCCGCCACCATGAGTTTCCGCGCCCGGGGTGCCCAGCAACACACCGACTTCCTGCAGATACGCATCATCCGTCGTGTCCACCGAGGTCAGGTCGTCGCGCGTCGGCTTGCGTGGGGTACCACCGTTGCCGAACACCAGGGTCGTATAGGGTTTGCCGTCGGCCGCGGCCTGCGGCTGTTTGGTCTTCACATCGGTGGTCTTGCCCAGGATGGGGTTGCCGCGATGCGAATAGCCATTGATGGTCATGGTGTGGTCATGATCCGCCGTGACCACCACCAGGGTGTCGGATAGGTCGACCATCGACAGCGCGCGCTTGATGGCGTCGTCGAAGGCAATGGTGTCTTCCAGGGCGCGCTTGGCGTTGGTGCCGTGCAGCGCGTGGTCGATGCGGCCGCCTTCCACCATCAAGAAATAGCCCTTGGGATTCTTGCCCAGGACCCGGATGGCCTTCTCCGTCATGTCGGCCAGGCTAGGCTCGTCGACGTTGTTCTTGACCCGATCCAGTTCGTAGTTCATGTGGTCGAGGTTGAACAGGCCGAGCAGCTTGCCGGTGGCGGCAGGATCCACCGCGCGCAGCGCCGTGCCGGTGTTGACATAGGTGTAGCCGGCACTCTGGAATTGTGCGGTCAGGTCGGTGGCATCCGTGCGCTTGGTGCCGGTGGCGCCCAGGGGAATGAAGTGGCGCAGCCCGCCGCCCAGCAGCACGTCGAGGCCATCCTTGAGCGCAGGATTGAAGAGTGCGTTGCCGGGCGTGGCCTGGGCCGCGATCTGGTTCTCGCCGTCGCGATGGCAGATATGCGAGAAGGTGGCTGCCGGCGTGGCGTGTGTGACACGCGTGGTGGTGACCGCCCCCACCGCCTTGCCGGCGCCCTTGGACAACTCCAGCAACGTGGTCACCGGCGAGCCGTTGCCTGCCGGGCAGGTGGTGTCGGAGCCCGACACATAGCCCTTGCCGGTGGCATCGCTGGCCTTTGTGTCGGCCGACATCGAGATGACTTCGTTGTTCATCTTGACGCCGGTCATGTAGGCCGCCATCGACGGCGCGCTGTCGGTGGTCTGCGCATCGTTCGAATAGGTCTTGATGCGCGCGGTGCGCTTGAGCGATTCCATGTTCAGCTTGCCGCTCTCGCCATACTTGTAGATGCGCGAGGCGGTGACCGTGGTGGGGCCCATGCCATCACCAAGGAAGAAGATCACGTTGCGGGCTTCACCCGCGGCCAGCGCGGGCGTGGCGAGGCAGGCGGCGGCCAGCGCGGCAGCCGACAGGCCGATCATCGTATTTTTCATGGTTTTATTCCGTCAGCGTTGGGTTCACAGACCCAATGATTTCTTGATCAGGCCGAACACTTCCGTGTTGTCCATCACCCCGGTGAAGTTGCTCGCGCCGTTGCCCAATGCACCGATGAAGACATCGGTGCCACCGTGCGTTTCGCCGCCCGCGGCCATCGGAATGACCGCTTCCTGGTGGTAGGACTTGTCGAACACCTGGACATCGGTGAGCGCGCCACGCGCGGCCGGGCGGTTCTCGCCGTTGCCGAAGCCGATGATGGTGAACGGGTTGCCAGTGGTATCGGTGTTGTAGGCGCCAGTGACATAGTTCTTCAGCAAGCCCAGCACGCCGGGGTTGCTGTCGCTGGTCGGACCGGTGCGCTTGGCGTAGCCGTTGAGCACCAGGGTGTGGTCATGGTCGGCGGTCACCACGATCAGCGTGTTCTTCAGGCCCGGGTCGATGAAGTTGAGCTTGGCGATGGCCGACTTGATGGCATCGTCGAACGCGGCCGTATCCTGCAGCGCCTTGCGCGCGGTGGTCTCGTGCAGCGCATGGTCGATCCGGCCGCCCTCGACCATCAGGAAGAAGCCCTTCTTCTTCGCTGCCAGCAGGTCGATCGCCTTGCCGGTCATGTCGGCCAGGCTGGGTTCGTCTGCGGGCACCCGATCCAGGTCGTAGGCCATGTGGCTGGCGGTAAACAGGCCCACCGTTTTCTTGGCCGACGCCGGATCGATCTTGTCGAAGTCGGCACGGTTGGCCGCGTAGGTGTAGCCCGCGGTCTTGAGCTCGGCCAGCAGGTCTCGCTTGTCGGTACGCGCGCCGCCGCTGACGGTCGTCGGCTGGAAGTGCTTGCGGCCGCCACCGAAGATCACGTCGACGCCATCGCCGAGCGCGGTGTTGTAGCCCGGGCCGTTGGGCACGATCTGGGCGGCGATGGTGTTCTCGCCGTCGCGGTGGCAGAGATGCGCGTAGGTAGCTGCCGGGGTGGCGTGGGTGATGCGGGTGGTGGTGACCACGCCGGTACCGTAGCCCGCGGCCTTCATCTGCTCCAGCAAGGTCGGCACACTGGTGCCATTGCCTGAGGTGGGACAGGTGCTGTCGGCGCCCGACAGGTAATCCTTGCCATTGATGTCGAAGGCGCTGGTGTCCGCCGACATCGAGATAACCTCGTTGTTCATCTTCACGCCGGTCATGTAGGCCGCCATGGAAGGCGCGCTGTCCGTGACCTGGGCGTTATTCGAGTAGGTGCGGACGAAGCCGGTTTCCGGCAGCGTGTCCATGGTCAGCTCACCATCCTCGCCCACCTTGTAGATGCGCGCCGCGGTCATCGTGGCCAGGCCCATGCCGTCGCCGAGGAAGAACACTACGTTCTTGGTTGGCGCCGTGGCGGGTATGGCAGCCGTGCCGGCACCGCCATTGCTGGCGCTGTCGCCATCGCTACCGCATGCAGCCAAGGCGATCGACATCATCGCCGCCACCAGTATTGGCTTTTTTCTCATGATTGCTCCCCTGTTGAAGTTCGCCAGGAGGATGCGGTAGAAATGTGGCAGGAGAATTACATGAACACTTAGTTTTAGATCAGGCAGTCACTAAAATGTCATGGTCCCGCGAGGTTTTTTGGTAGTGGGGTTTTTTGTTAAATTCTCTCGATTGCTATGTCATCAGCAGATGCCGACAGTCGAAGATTTGCGTGGACGTGACTTGTAAGGCCCGCTTGGCAAAACGCCCTTCAAGGTTCAGCTCGAAGGGCGTCATGCGCTTTGCGCTGTGCTTAGTTTCTCGAAGTAGCGGCCTGCTCGATGAGGGCCGCGACAGCAGCAGGCTTCGACTCGTATACGGCATGGCTGCCCGGAGTTTCAACTACCTTGGCGCCGGCGCGCTTGGACATCGCGCGCTGAGCGTCCGGTGGAATCATCTTGTCGTCTTTGGTGACCAGGTACCAGCTCGGCTTCGTACGCCAGGCAGCCGAGGCGACTTCACCAGCCAGAGCGTCCACTCCCCATGGCACTTGGGCGTTCGCCAGGAAGGCGGCACGTTCAGCTTTTACGTCGCCAGCGAAGGCCGCAGCGAACTTCGTCTTGTCCAGCATCAGGAAGCCATTGACCGGCGGCAGGATGGGGGGCACCGGAGCGCCAGGAGGGGGATTGGCGATCAGTTTTTGAACGGATTCGCCTTTGTCCGGGGCGAACGCCGCAATGTAGACCAGGCGCGAGACTTTGGGGTCGTTGCCGGCCTCCGTGATGACCACCCCCCCGTACGAATGGCCCACCAGAACCACGGGGCCGTCTTGCGCGTCCACCACCGCTTTGGTGGCAGCCACGTCGGCCGCGAGCGACGTCGTGGGGTTTTGAACAATGCTGACATTGAGGCCTTTGGCCTTCAGGAGCTTGTATACCGCTTCCCAGCCACCACCGTCGACGAAGCCGCCGTGGACGAGCACCACGTTGTTGACACGCTCGGCGGCGGCAGGGCTTGGCGCCATGACGCCGATGGTCAGCGACGTAAAGCCCAGCATGCCAAGAACGGTGCGCCAGGAGGAGAAAGAATTGGGTCGCATCTGATACCTCATAGATAAAGTGTGATGGAAGTGTGTGCTCGTCAGGCGTTACTGCTGTCCGAGGTCAATTGCACTGCGGAACTTGTGCTCCCGGAAACCGTGACCGCTTCGGCGGCCGCCTCGATCAGTTCGGCCACACCACCGGGCTGAGACATATAGATCACATGGCTTCCCTCGAGCTCGACGGCGGTGGAACCCGCACGCTCTGACATGGCGCGCTGAGCGGCGGGCGGGATCATTCGATCGTCTTTGGCGACCAGATACCAGCTCGGCTTCGTCTTCTAGGCCGCAACGGTAGCCGCGCCATTCAGTGCGTCCAGGCCCCATGGGATCTGGGAGTCGGCCATGAAGGCCGCCTTGGCAGGGTCGAGATCCGCCGCGAAGGCCTCGGCGAATTTCGCCTTGTCCAGCAGGAGAAACCCGTTCTGCTGCGGCAGGATCGGAGGAACCGGCGCGCCTGGCGCGGGATTGGCGATCAGCGTCGCGACGGACTCGCCAGCGTCCGGTGCGAACGCCGTGATATAGACCAGCCCCGCCACCTTGGCATGGTTGCCAGCCTCCGTGATGACCACCCCGCCATAGGAATGGCCGACCAGGATGACCGGCTTGTCCTGCGCGTCGATGGCGGCATGGGTCGCCGCCACGTCGCCGGCAAGCGATCGGGTGTCGTTCTGAACCACATTGACGTCGTAGCCGTCCCTCTTCAGGATCTTGTAGACGCCTTCCCAGCCGGAGCCATCCACGAAGCCGCCATGCACGAGCACGATGGCCGTCTGGCTCGCGACTGACGGCGCGGGCGATGGTAGGATTCTCATTTCGTCTGCCTCTCCTTTTTGTACGGCGGCCGCTTTTTCTGCGGCTGCCAAAATGGACCAAAGGGCCGCGGCGTGGAGCAGTATCGCGACAGCAAGCGCTGGAGTATTGAAGGGCTGCCGAATAATGTCCGAATAATTCGCAAAACCGTTGCAGCACGGAGTCATATGCAGGGACAGCGTTTCACCTTCGGTCCGTTCTTACTTAATCTCGACAACGGGACGCTGCAGCGGAAGGGGGAGCGCGTGGCGGTTGGGCGCCGGGGCATCTTGCTGTTGGCCGCTCTGCTCAAGCGGCAGGGAGAGATTGTCACCAAAGCGGAGCTCATGGACGCGGCCTGGCCTGGGACCGTCGTCGAGGAGAGCAATCTTTCGGTCCAGATCGCTCTGCTGCGAAAGGCGGTTGGCCTCGCGCCCGATGGCGAGGTGTGGATCACCACCATTCCGCGCATTGGATATTGTTTTCAGGGCTCGATTACGACGTCTGAAGAAGCCGTCGACCAGCCTTCACCAAAGCCGTCGCTGGCGATCCTCCCGTTCGCCAATCTCAGCAACGATACCGATCAGGACTTCTTCGCCGACGGGCTGGCCGACGAGATCATCACGACGTTATCGAAGTTCCCGGGCCTGATTGTGATCGCCCGAAGCTCCAGCTTTGCCTACAAAGGCAAGCCCATGGACGTGCGACGCATCGCCAGCGAACTCGGCGCCCGCTACATCGTCGAAGGGAGTATTCGGAAGAGCGGCGACCGCATCCGCGTGGTCGCACAATTGAGTGATGGGGTGAGCGGTAGCCATTTGTGGGCCGAACGATACGACCGGGAACTTCATGACATGTTCGCGGTGCAGGACGAGATCGCTCGAAAGATCGTTGCTGAGCTAAGCGCCGCGTTGAGCCCAGTTGAGGTCGCCCTATGCCCCGGCGTTGCATCCGGTGGAACGACGCATATGGAAGCCTACCAGTGCTTCCTGCGAGGCCGAGCGATGCAACGGGGCGCGACGCAGAATGTCGCCGTCTTCGAGCGAACGAGCGACCTGTTCCGGCAGGCGATCGCGCTCGATCCCGACTATCCGGCCCCCTATGCGGCGCTAGGCATGGCCCTCGCCCATGCCTATTACAACCGCTGGACCGACGACCCCGAACGCTCGCTCGCCGAAGCCGAAGAACTGGTCGACAAAGCGATTGAGCGCGACCCGGGCGAGCCGTTCGCGCACGGCGTGGCCGCATTGGTCGCGATGTACCGGAAAGACTTTAGGCGCTGGGCTCTCGAAGTCGACGAAGCGCTCTCGCTCAACCCGAATTTCGCCCCAGCACTGTCTCTCCGGGCAACGCTGAACATCTATTCGGGGCACCCTCGGGTGGCGATTCGCGATCTGGAGCGGGCCATGCGGCTCGATCCCTATTTCACCCAGGGCTATCTGCACCATCTCGGCGTGGCCCATATCGTTGCCGGCGACTATGAAACAGCCGTAGCGATCCTGCGGGAGCGCATCCTCCTTGTCCCTCAGACAGACATGAGCCGGGCTTATCTCGCTTCGGCACTCGGGAACCTTGGTTATCTCGACGAAGCGCGTGGCGTCTGGGACGAGCTCATCGCCATCAACCCGGCCTACTCGTTCGCCGACCGCATCGCCCGTATGCCCTTCAGGAATCCGGAGGATCTGGCCCGCATCGCGAAGGGTCTGGACAGAGCTGGATTGCTGACATCCTCCGACACGCTTCCCTGAGCATGGGCTATGCCGCGGTCGCGCGACGATAGGCAATCGGGAAACAAGTTCGTAGATCGCATGGCCGTCACCTAGGAGTCGGAGACCCGCCTCACCACGCTTCGCCAAGGCCGTTTCCACCAACGCCCGATATCGCTCGCTTTGATCACGCCCGCCTAAACCTGACCCGGCATACAGCGCGTGTCAGAAGATATGCTTGACGCCCATCATGACACCGAACTGTGAGCCCCCGGGCTGCGGATTACTTCCCGCCGCACCACTGCTGACAGATAGTGCAAGCTGACCGCCGTTGTTGATGTAGCCGGCTGTCGTGTAGACAGAGGTGCGCTTCGAGAAGGCATAGGTGCCGCGCAATGCGTACAGGATCGCCTTGTTGTCGCTGTTGTAAAACTTCAGGTAGTTGACCTGCCCTGCAAGGGTGAAGGCCGGGGTGATGTCGTAAGCGACACCGCCATACCAGAGTTCGCTGCGCGGCGTCGGGCTGCCCTCGTTGTCGCGCCGGATGACACCCAACCCGATTTTGGTCCTGTCCAGCAGCACGTAGCCATTGAGCGACAAGCGGTCATCTTTCAGGCCGCTGCTGGTGAGGCCGGCAAAGGCGCCAGGGCCGCCGCGCTGCGAATCATAGGCCGCAGCCACACCCCAGGTCTTGGTGGCGTACTGGATCAGTGCGGACCATTCCCGACAGGCAGACTTGTCACTAGGGTTCTCCCCCGCGCAGTTGGTGCCGACCGGGCTGGGCCCGGCGTTGACCGTATCGCGCCCGAAACTGTAGGTGGCACCCACGGTCAACCCGCCGAACGTGCCTTTGTATGAAACTGCATTGTCGGCCCGCGCGTTCGGTATATAGCTGTCGAGAGATCCCGTTCCATAGACCTGAGGGCCGAGGATGTCGGGATCGAGCATTGCCCAGAACAGCATGGTGTACTGTCGTCCCAGCGCGATCTGGCCCCAGTCCCCTGACAGGCCGACCAGGGCCTGCCGTCCGAAAAGCCGGCCACCCTGCCCCGAAGTGCCCGCGTCGGGCGCAAAGCCGGACTCCAGGACAAAGACGCTTTTCAGCCCGCCGCCCAAGTCTTCCGTGCCGCGCAGACCCCATCGCGACGGCACGGTACCGGTGACATTGGGTATTCGCACCACGCTTTGCTTGGCCGCGCCGATGTTGCTGACATACTCGACGCCCGTATCGACCACGCCGTAAAGCGTGACCGACTGTGCCGACGCCATGGTCGGCAATGCCGACAATGCCGACAATGCAAACGCCGCCAACACAATGCGCGCGCTGCGCGCCTTCTGCTCGTTCTTCATGGTCCCGCTTCTCCTCTTTCCCGCGAGTGGATGATTCCTTTTGTTGGGATCGGGTCATCCGGCTCTTGCCCGGCGACCCTCAAGTCGTGCCGTTCTCCGGCGTCGTCAGTCCTTTGCAGCGGGACGCCGCAACAGCACGAGCGCAGCAAGGGCGGCGATGATCGTGATGGGAATGCTAGCGCCGATGATGGTTGCCGAACTCTTCCCCATCGATAGCAGTTGCCCCGCGAGCATGGGCCCCGCAATCGAGCCAAGACGGCCCACCGCTACGGCGGCGCCGACACCGGTACCGCGTACGGCCATCGGGTAGTAGGCAGCGGCCAGTGCATACAGCACGGACTGGGCGCCGATGACGAAGAGGCCTGCCATAAACGCACCCATCGCCATCCAGTTCATCCCCGACGCCCCGGCCAGGGTAGCCAGCGCGACGATGACCCCCACGTACATACCCGAGACCACCGCGGCGGGGCGGCCACGGTCCATCAGCATGCCGATGCACAGGGCGCCCGAGCCGCCGCCGATGTTGAACAGGATCTGCACCCATCCGGCCTGTGCGCGCGTCAGGCCGTTGGAGACCATTAGCGAAGGCAGCCAATTCAGCAGGAAATAGAGAACGATCAGCGTGAAGAAATAACTGATCCAGATGCAGAATGTCGCCGTGGCACGCCGCTCGCCAAACAACGCCCAGCTCACGGGTGGGGGCTTGATGGCGTCGCCCGCGGGCCGGTCGAATCGCCCCGGCTCCTGCAGCATCAACAGCAGCGGAATGACCACCAATGGGCCGAATCCGCCCACATAGAAGATGTGGCGCCAGCCGGTATCGCTGGCAAACACAATGGCGATGATGGCCGCGATGGCGCCGCCGAACGGAATGCCGCAGTACATGATGCTGACGGCGGTGTTCCGCAGCCGTGACGGCACGGCCTCGGAGCAAATGGCAATCAGGTTCGGCATGGCACCGCCCAATCCGATGCCGGTTGCAACACGGATCGCAAGCAGGCTCCAGAAGTCCCAGGCTTGCGTGGTGGCGATCGAGAAGATCCCGAACAGCGCGGTCGCCACGATCAGGACTTTCTTGCGGCCGATCCGGTCGGCCAGGCGGCCGCCGAGCATGGCGCCCGGCAAGAGCCCGAACGTGCCGGCGCTGAAGGCCAGTCCCATCTGGCCAACGGAGAGCCCGAACTCGCGCGCCATGCGCGGCGCGGCCACGCCAATCGATTGCAGGTCCAGACCTTCCAGAAGTGCGACCACGAAACACAGGCCGAGTGTTAGCGCAACGCCGGAAGTCGCTTCGGCGCGTACAGTGGTTGACGCTTGCATGATTACTCCCCTTTTCGAAACAGTCAGTCACCCGGCCACGTCAGTAACGAGGCCGGACGGCGTTTGCGCCGGCTTTCAGCTACAGCGAAAGCGAGACGAGCGCCACCGCGGTGGCCAGCACGGCGCCACCGGCAAACATTGGCTTCATGGAATGTCTCCAGTTTTTGGAAAGGCCTGCAGTTCTCTGCTGCTTAAGGCTAGGAAGCGACGAAGCGAAAGGGGCGTCGCTTCGTCTATATCGTGATCACGTCTTCAGAAACGGTGCCGTAGAGGGCGTCGACAAGTGCGGCGCGGTGGTTAAGCACTGCCCGCTGATTTAGCGTGCCCTTGTCTGTCATTTCGCCGCGATCCAGCGAGGGCGGCTCGTCGAGCAACAGCAGGCGGGCAACGCGTGATGCGCTACCTGTCGCGCTCTCGTTGAGGATCGTCAACATCTGGCTGAAGGCAGACCTGACCGCTGGCGCCGCGAGTACCTCGCGATGACTGGCCGACGGTGCCAGCCCGGATAGGCGCCGGCAATCCTCCATGCGCGGAAAGACCAGCAAGCCGATGTCGTCGCGATCCATGCCGGCAATCGCCACGTCCTGGACGTACGGCGCTCCCGCGGCAAGCACGCGCGCGCGCAGCGGCCCGACGCTGACGAACGTGCCTGAGCTGAGCTTGAAGTCTTCTGCGATACGGCCGTCGAACATGAATCCGAGTTCCGGCTGCTCCGCATCGACAAACTTCAGCGCGTCGCCGCTGCAATAGAAGCCTTCCTCGTCGAAGACCGGCTGTGCCGGTGTTTCCGCCATCCGCCAGTAGCCCTTCATGACGTGGGGACCACGAAAGCGGGCTTCGAGCTTGCCGTTGACGGGCACCAGCTTGACTTCGCATCCCGGCGCCGGCGTGCCGACATAGCCTGCGCGCATGATGGGGGCCGTGGTGAACAGGCAGCATGGCGATGTCTCGGTCATGCCAAGCCCGGCCATGATGCGGATGCGCTCTGCGCAATGCGCTTGCGCCACGCGCTCCAGCCGGTCCCAGGCCTGTTGCGAAAGCCCGGCGCCGCCGAAGAAGTAGATCCGGACGCGCGAGAAGAACCTCTCCCGCAACGCCGCATCGCGCTCCAGCGCGAGGCCGAGCTCTTCCCACCCCTTTGGCACATTGAAGTAAGCGGTCGGGGAGATCTCGCGCAAGTTGCGCAGCGTTTCCTCGAACTTGCCCGGCGCCGGTTTGCCGTCATCGATGTAAAGGGTGCCACCGTTGTACAGCACGATGCCGAAGTTATGGCTGCTGCCAAACGTATGGTTCCAGGGGAGCCAGTCGACCAGTACCGGCGGCTCGATCGTGAAGTCGGGAATGGCTTGCCGCAGCATCTGCTGGTTGCTGCAGAGCATCCGATGCGTGGTCGGGACGGCCTTGGGCTGGCGCGTCGAGCCCGACGTAAACAGGAACTTCACCAGCGTCTCGGGCCCAACCGCGGCTTGTGCGTCGTCCACATTGGTTGGCTGCGTCTGGACCAACGCGTCAAACGCCGTGGCCGTGCGCCCGGGCAAGCTTCCATCGCGCGTCACTACCTCCATATCGGCTGGCACCACGGCGCCGATTGCCCGCGCGAACATCGCGCCGTCCGCTGCGTACACGAGGCCGGGCGTCAGCACCTCGAACACATGGCGCAGCTTGCCGTAGTCGGTCGACACCAGCGAGTAAGGCGGCGACACTGAAGAGAAAGGGATGCCGGCCCACATCGCGCCAAGCGATAACTGCAGGTGCTCGAGGTCATTGCCCGACAGGATCGCTAGCGGGCGCTGCGCGCAAAGCCCACGGTCGAGCAGCGCCTGGCCGATCGCACGGGCACGGGCCAGCATCTCGCGATACGTGATCTCGATCCAGTTGCCCTGCGCGCCGCGCTGAGCTACAAGCACCCGGTCGGGATGCCGCTCGGCACCGGCGGTGAGGCAATCGGTCATCCGGCCGGGGTAGTCCGCCAGTGCTTCGGCGGATGTGATGCGCCAGACGTCTCCATCCTTGTGGCAAATCGCTGTGGCGGTGCTGACGGCGACGGTGCGGTAGCGCGGAGCCGATTCCTGAATAGTCGAGGCGATTGCATTCACGCCGTGTCTCCCTTTATTCCCCGCCTGCCCTGGGCCAGGCAGGCGGTCATTGCGGGCCGTAGCGGCCCTTGACTTCAGATTGGATAGTGGCGCGGTGCATTCTGCACCGTTATCCAGCGAAGATCCGTAAACTCCGCGACAGACGCCTTGCTGCCGAAACGGCCATAGCCGCTGCCCTTCACGCCGCCGAACGGCATCTGCGCTTCATCATGCACCGTGGGGCCATTAATATGGCATATGCCGGACTCGATCCGCTGCGCGACCAGCAAGGCACGCGAGATGTCACGGCTGAACACGGCCGCGGACAGGCCATACTCACTGTCGTTGGCCATGGCGACTGCCTCATCGTCATCCTTCACACGGGCGACGGTCACCACGGGGCCGAAGGACTCCTCGCGATACAGCTTCATGCCGGGCGTGATGCCGTCCACGATCACCGGCTGGAGGATCGCGCCGTCGCTGTGCAAGCCAAGCGGCAGGCTGGCGCCTTGCGTTCGTGCGTCTTCGACGAGCGCCGCGATCTTCCGCACGGCCTGCTCGCTGACCATCGCGCCCAGCACGCTGCCGGCATCGGTCGGATCGCCGGCGCGCAATGTGCGTGCCTTGGCCACGAGTTTTTCGACGAAATCGTCTGCGATCGCCTCATGCACGATCGCACGTTCCGTCGACATGCAGATCTGGCCCTGGTTGAAGAAGGCGCCAAAGGCCACGGCTTCCACCGCAGCGTCGAGGTCGGCGTCCTCGAGCACGAGTACCGGCGCCTTGCCGCCCAACTCCAGCAGCGCGGGCTTGAGATGGCGCGCTGCATGCTGGGCAATGATGCGGCCGACGTGGGTGGAACCGGTAAAGTTCACGCGCCGCACGGCAGGCTGCGCGATCAGGTGCTCCACCACCGCAGCGGCATCCTCCGGCGCATTCGTCACCACATTGACCACACCGTCGCCGAGGCCGGCTTCCTGCAGCACGGTGCCGATAAGCCGGTGGACACCGGGACACGACTCCGAAGCCTTCAGGATGACCGTGTTGCCGCAGGCCAGCGGCATGGCCAATGCACGTGTGCCCAGGATGACCGGGGCATTCCATGGCGCAATGCCGAGCACGACGCCGCACGGCTGGCGCATGGCCATCGCCAGATTGCCTGGCAAGTTGGTCGGTATGATGCTGCCGTCGATCTGGGTGGTCATCGCCGCGGCCTCGCGGAGCATGTTCGCCGCCAGCGTGACGTTGAACCCATACCAGTTGGCCATGCCACCCGTTTCGGCGACGCCGATACGGACGAATTCGTCGATGCGCGCGTCCATCAGATCGGCAGCCTTCAACAGGCGCTGGCGGCGCTCGCCGGGGGCCAGTGCCGCCCAGCGGGGAAACGCATCCGCGGCCGCCTGCACGGCGCGCGTAGCATCGGCCAGGCTTGCAGCAGGCGCGCGGGAGGCCGGCGCGCCGGTAACGGGATTGTGACGTTCAAACATCTTGCCGGTCTCGGCCGCACACGGCTGGCCGTCGATCAGCATGGTGACTTCATGCATGGGTATGTCTCCTCGTTCTGCTCGCCCCGGGGCGATATGGCGCCCCAGGTACCGCGTCTTCAGTCGCGCTTGTAGGTCTGCAGGCCGGGCTTGATCGCTTTGTCGTCGAGAAACTGCTTGAGGCCTTGCTCGCGTCCGTGCTCCGGATCGCGCAGTTGTGCCTGGTCAAGCTTCGCGTAGAGGTAGTCCTCGTTCTGCTCCCACGTCAGCTCGCGGCAGCGCTTGAAGCCGTGCTTGGCCGCACGCAGCACCACAGGGTTCTTTTCCAGCAGTTTGCCGGCCAGCGCGGTCGTATGCTCGCGCAGTTTCGCCTTGGGCACGCTTTCGTTGACCAGGCCCATGGCAGCGGCTTCGACGCCGGTGAATGTGTCGCCCGTCATGATGTAGTGCAGCGCCTTGCGGTGGCCAACCGTATCGGCCATCGCCTTGCTCACGAGATTTCCCGGCGGGATGCCCCAGTTGATCTCGGACAGCCCGAAAACAGCGTCGTCCGCGGCAATCGCCAGATCGCAGGCAACCAGCGGGGAAAAACCGCCGCCGAAACACCAGCCATTGACCATGGCGATGGTCGGCTTGGCATACATGCGCAACAGCTTCCATTGCCACTGGCAGGCATCGCGACGGATCTTTTCTTGGAGGATCTCCGGGCCCGCGTCGACTTCGCGGAAGTACTCCTTCAGGTCCATGCCGGCTGTCCACGCATCACCGGCACCGGTCAGCACCAGCACTTTCGCATCGGCATCGAGTTCGAGCGTTTCCAACACCTGCACCATCTCGGCGTTCAGCGTGGGGCTCATCGCGTTGCGTTTTTCCGGGCGATTGAACGTCACCCAGGCAATACCCTGCTCGACCTTCACATCGACAGTCTTCCAGCGTCCTTCGTAGTTGCTCATTTCAGTGGCTCCTCAATCAGTGGCGGGCTAACGAGTTGCCAATATAATATCAGGTAGCCTGATACAGCAAGTAGATTATCATTGTCGCGCGTAAACCCCTAAACGCAGTCCACGCTGACGAGGATCGAGCATCACAATGGCATCTCAGACAAGACAAAGCGCCAAGGCAAAAGCGCATGCAACCCCTGGCGGGGAGGCGGAAAAGGCCGGTGTGCCGCCAGCGCCGATACGTATCCCCTATCTCATCGGCCGCACCGACCGCGTGGTAAAGCGCCGCTTGAGCGAAGCCCTGGCGCCCCACGGCCTGACGTTGCCGTTGTTCACAGCGATGTCGGTCTTGCACGCACGCGGCAGCCTGTCCAACGCGCAACTGGCAGAGCGCTCATTCATGTCGCCGCAGTCGGCGAACGAGATCGTCAAAACAATGCAGGCGAAAGGCTGGTTGATTCGTGAGCCGGACCCGATGCATGGCCGTATCGTCAAGCTGAGCCTGACCGACAGCGCGCGGGCGCTGCTAGCGAGCTGCGACGAAACGGTGAAGCGACTGGAAGGAGAGATGCTGGACGGGATTGCCGCTGAGCACGTGGCTCTGCTGCAGCAGCTTCTTACGCAGTGTGCACGGAACCTGCGCTAGGGCATTGCATAGCGTGGAAGCGCGCACTGTAGGCCACCAATGTGTACCGGTGCTAACAGGCCTTGGCGATCCTTGCCGATACAGTGAGAACGGCCTTCGGCTCGAGAAAAGCCTCGAGCCCGAACGTGCCGTATTCGCGGCCGATACCAGATTGCTTGAAGCCGCCGAATGGCGCGGCCGGTTCGTGTGCCAGCGTGTTGACTAGTACTCGACCCGCTTCGATTCGCCGTGCGAGCTCGCGCGCACGCTGGTCATCCGCCGAAAACACGTACGCTTGCAAGCCGTAATCGGTGTCGTTGGCGATAGCAACCGCATCTTCAGTATCGCGGTACGTGATAATCGACAGCACAGGACCGAAGATCTCTTCGCGGGCAATCGCCATGTCGTTGGCCACATCGCTGAAGACGGTCGGACGCACGAACCATCCTGCATCGATGCCATCTGGCCGGCCTTCGCCTCCCGCGATCAGACGCGCACCTGAGTCGATACCGATACGGATATAGCGCTGCACGCGTTCCCACTGCTTCTGGCTGACCATTGGGCCGACAGTCGTGCGCGGATCGCGCGGATCGCCTGCCTGCGTGCGCGCAACTTCTTGCTGCACCCGCGCTTCGAATTCCGCGAGCCGCTGCTGCGGCACCAGAATACGCGTACCCGCGATGCACGCCTGGCCGCTATTCATGAAGCCGGCCTGAATCACGAGCGGTACCACCTCGTCGAAGTTCGCGTCGTCGAGCACGAGCACCGGCGACTTGCCGCCAAGTTCGAGCGTCACGCGCTTCAACGTCTCGGCACCCGCGCGCAGAATCGTCTTGCCGACCACGGTCGAACCGGTGAACGACAGCTTTGCGACGTCCGGGTGCGAACTGATCTGCGCGCCGACCGTTTCGCCGCGTCCCGTCACGATGTTGAACACGCCCGGCGGCAAGCCGGCTTCGTGCAACGCTTCGGTGACGATGCGCGTCTGGATCGCGCTCATCTCGCTTGGCTTGATGACGGCCGTGCAGCCCGCAGCCAGCGCGGCGGCGAGCTTGCCACAGATGAAGCCCGCGTTACTGTTCCACGGCGTAATCAGACCGGCGACACCTAGCGGCTGCATCAGGACCTCAGCAGTGCCTGCGCGATGCGTGAACGCATAGTCCTGCAGCACCTTGGCCGCTTCGAGCAGCACATTGCTCGCGTGCTGCGCCATCCAGCGACCGCGCGATACGGGCGCTCCATATTCCTCCGTGATCGCCTCGTACAACTCGTCCTCTTTGGCGACGACGGCTTCGTGCATGCGCTTGAGCATGTCGATGCGCTCGCGCTTGTTGGTGCGGGAGAACGCGGGAAACGCGCGCTTTGCGGCGGCGATCGCATCGCGCGCGTCTTGCGCGTCGGCGAGACGCGCGCGCCCGATTACCTGCTCGGTCGCCGGATTGAAGAGGTTGAACAGTTCGTCGCCGTGCGGTGTAACGAACGCGCCGTCGATATAGATTTTGTCGATGATCTGCATGGCTGCCACCAGAAAACGTTCCAGACGACGAAAGATAGACCCGATGCATTGCGCTGACTAGTAGTATAATATGGCACGTGCTGTTGAAAAAATTGGGACAATGAAGACATCGGGCTTGGGCGAACTGGAGGCGGTGCTGGCCGTCGCGCGTCATCGCAGCTTTCGCGGGGCCGCGACGGATCTGGGCATGTCGACGTCTGCGCTCAGTCATGCTGTGGCGGCGCTTGAAGCGCGTATCGGCGTACGGCTCTTCAATCGCACGACGCGCAGCGTGTCGTTGTCGGAAGCCGGCGCGCAGTTCGTCGACAGCGTCGCGCCCGCACTCTCCACGATCCGCGTCGCGATCGAACAGGCCGGTAGCTTCCGCGACACCCCGTCGGGCACGCTGCGTATCAATGCGTCAACCGGCGCGGCCAGGCAGGTGATGCCGCTCTTCATCGAATTCCTGCAGCGCTATCCGGAGATGAAGCTCGATCTGGTCACCGAAGGGCGCCTGATCGATATAGTCGCCGAAGGCTTCGATGCTGGCATTCGGCTGACCGGAACGGTGCCGCAGGAGATGATCGCGGTGCCGTTCGGTGACAGGCAGCGCTTTGCCGTGGTCGGCAGTCCAGCCTATTTTGCGCAGCAAAAACCGCCGCGCACGCCCGCCGATCTGAACGCACACCGCTGCATCCGCTCACGCATGCCGAGCGGCGCAATATATCAGTGGGAGTTCGAGCGGCACGGCGAAACGTTGCGTATCGACGGCAAAGGCGCGCTGACGCTCGACGAGCCGGGCCTGATGCTGGCGGCGGCGCGTGCCGGTCTCGGTCTTGCGTATCTGACCGAATGGAATGTCGCCGCGGATCTGGAAGCTGGCACGCTGGTTCGCGTGCTGGACGATTGGACACCCCCGCTCGACGGCCTCTGTCTATACTATCCGGGCCGCCGCCACGTGCCGGCCGGACTGCGCGCGCTGATCGACATGATCCGCGAACACGCCGACGCGCGGCGGGCCCGCCGTCAGCGCACGTCCGCATAGGGAACGGAGTCCGGCGCACGGACTTGGTGTGTTGCATCGACCGGTTGAATCCTCAGCCGAATCCGGACATTCGCCTCAGTCAAATTTATCTTTGTCGTTTTTGTCGCGCATGCCGAGTTGATCGCCTTCGTGAAACTAACCCCGTCGAAAGATCACTTTGATGCATGCCGGCGGCGGCGTTGATCGAAGGTCACCGATCTTGACTGGCCGCTGCGGCAGCATCGCTGCGCAGGCGGGGTTTCGTGCAATCTTCCGTCGAAACCAGATACCAGCTCGGCTTAGTCTTCCAGGTGGAAACAGTCACCGGAGTTGGCCCGAACGCAGCCTTCGGAGCGATCCCTGAACTATGCTCCCCCGGCCGCCTCGACTCTCCCACCCCGCAATTCGGCGAAGAACCCGAAAAAAAAGCCCGCGATCGATGGCGGGCTGGGGAAGGGTCAGGGGCGTTCAGGGAACGACCCGGGCTTAGTGTGAATACATTGCAAACATGACGCGACCCCACTCGAGAGGGGTCGCACGCGCGGCGCATTCGGTCATTGCCTCAAGCTTGTCTCGCGCGCTCGAACAATTCACGCGCGAGCCCGCGATGCTGTGCAAGGACGCGCGGCAACTCCACCGTCTGCAACTCGCCATCGCGCACCACCACCTTGCCGTTGATCACGCTGGTGGCGACATTGCCCGGCGTGCAGAACACCAGCGCCGCCACCGGATCGTGGCCCGCGCCGGCGTAGCCCACCTGCTCCATGTCGAAGGACACGAAATCGGCCGACATGCCAGGTGCCAGCGCGCCAATATCGTCGCGGCCCAGCACGCGCGCGCCGCCCAGCGTAGCGATCTCCAGCGCCTCGCGCGCGCTCATGGCGGCGGGCCCGTAACCCACGCGCTGCAGCAGCATGGCCTGGCGCACCTCCCCCAGCATATGGGCGCCATCGTTCGACGCGCTGCCATCCACGCCCAGGCCGACCGGCACGCCGGCATCGCGCATTGTGCGCACCGGCGCAATGCCCGACGCCAGGCGCATGTTCGAGCAAGGGCAATGGGCAACGCCCGTGCCGGTGCGGGCAAACAGCGCGATGCCTTCATCGTCCAGCTTGACGCAGTGGGCGTGCCATACGTCGGGGCCGACCCAGCCGAGTTCCTCGGCGTACTGGGCCGGCGTGAGGCCGAACTTCTCGCGCGAGTAGGCGATGTCGTTATCGTTCTCGGCCAGGTGGGTGTGCATCGACACGCCATAGTTGCGCGCCAGCAGCGCCGACTCGCGCATCAGGTCGCGCGAGACGGAAAACGGCGAGCACGGCGCCACCACCACGCGCAGCATGGCGTGGCGCGATGCGTCGTGGTACTGCTCGATCAGCCGCTGGCTGTCTTTCAGGATGGCGTGCTCCTCCTCCACCACCGAATCGGGCGGCAGGCCACCCTTGCTGCGGCCCACGCTCATCGATCCGCGCGCGGCATGAAAACGCATGCCCATTGCTGCCGCGGCGGCAATGGAATCGTCCAGGCGCGAGCCGTTGGGATACAGGTACAGGTGATCGCTGGTGGTGGTGCAGCCGGACAGCATCAACTCGGCCATCGCGGTGCGGGTCGACACATCGATCATTTCCGGCGTCAGGTGCGACCACAACATATAGAGGTTGGTGAGCCACGTGAACAGCTCGGCGTCCTGCGCCGCCGGCACGGCGCGGGTCAGGCTCTGGTACATGTGGTGGTGCGTGTTGACCAGCCCGGGGATCACCACCTTGCCACGCATGTCGATCACCTCGGCACTGCCCTCGTCGATCAGCCGGCGGTATTGCGGCGGCAGCTCGGCGGTGGCGCCTACCCATTCGATCGTCGGGCCTGGCGCCACCAGCGCGCCGCCCGGAATCTCGCGGCGTTGCGCATCCATGGTCACCAGGATGTCGGCATTGATAAGGATGAGGGTCATGGCAGGGTCTTCGGGTGGGCAGCGCAAGGGAGTGGACACGGGGCCGGCGCATCATGCGGCCCGGCCCAGACAGTCTAAGACGCCAGCGGGCCTTGGCAAAGCATCGATTTCCACCGACGGTGTGCGCAAAAACAGCACAACCGAGCGCACTGCGCCGCTAACGCACCGCCGCAAACAGTGCCACCAGGCCCTCGCCAATCCGCTCGGCCATCAGTTCCGCCGCCGCGCTCAGCGGATTGCGCGCGCGCGCGACCAGCCGCAGCGTCTGGCACGGCAACTGGCCGTCGCGCAGCGGTACCCAGGCCAGCGCCCCGCGCTCCCGCTCCTCCAGCACGTCGAGCGGATTCAAGAAAGCGATGCCGGCGCCAAGCATGACCAGGCGGCGCATCAGCGCGGTCGAGGTGGTCTCGGTCACCGGCAACACCTCGATCGCGGCTCGCGCGAAGGCCTCATCGAGGATGGCGCGAATCGACATCGACGGCGCGGGCAGGATCACCGGGCAGGCCAGGCACTCGCTGAGCAGTGTCGACGGCAGCGCGGCCAGCGCATGCCCGGGCGCCACCACCGCGCCGATATGCCAGTCGTTGCTGGCCAGGATGCGGAAGGCGGCGATATCGGGCAGGTCGTAGGCAAGGCCAAGGTCGACGTCGCCGCGCTCCACGGCGCTGACAATGTCGGCCACGGGCAGATCCAGCAGGCGCACCAGGATGCCCGGATACTGCTGGCGGAATGCATGCACCAGCGACGGCATCAGCGAACCGGCCAGGCCGGCCGTGGTAGCCACGGTGACCTCGCCCTGGCGCACGCCCTTCACGGCCTCGATACGGCTGCGCAGCAGTGCGTGCTCACGCAGCGTCTGGCGCACGTGCGCCAGCACCATCTCGCCCAGCGGGGTCAGGCGCAGGCGTTTGTTGATGCGCTCGAACAAGGGCGCGCCCAGTTCCGTCTCCAGGTCCAGGATCTGCCGGTTGATCGCGCTCGGCGCCACGTGCAGATGCAGCGCGGCCTGGCGGATCGATCCGCGGCTCACCACCTCGTCGAGGTAGCGCAGGACTCTGGCATGCATGACGGACTCCGGATTCTGGCGTTGGATTCAGCGCGGCAGCGGCATCCCGCGCCTGGGAAGACGAGCGCATTGTAGCCGTTGGCCAGGCGCACGAAATCCGTGTTGCGCTGACAGTCTTTCCAGGCGGCATGGAGTACGCTGACATCAGTTGCCAGCCGATGGTGGCCGGCCCGCCTCGATACCCTGCCAGCGCTCGGCGCTCCGACTTCCATGGCCACGAAGACAAGCAGCAAAAAGACCGGCACGAAGACCGCCGGAAAGCGCAGCGCCAAGCCACGCACGCCTGGCCCGGCAAAACGCCAGGAAGAACTGATGCGGTGCCGGAACCTGAAGATGGCGCGCTCTGCCCATGCGTACGTGCGCGGCAACACGCGCAAGTTCTACGAATGGCTGGAGGCCAAGCAGCCGCACGCCCTGCCCGAGGGCCCGGCCATCTGGATCTGCGGCGACTGCCATTTGGGCAACCTTGGTCCGATCGCCGATATCCAGGGCCACGTCTACATCCAGATCCGCGACCTTGACCAGACCGTGATCGGCAACCCGGCGCACGACCTGATCCGCCTCGCGCTGTCGCTGGCCACCGCCGCGCGCGGCTCGGACCTGCCGGGCGTGATTACCGCGCGCATGCTGGAAAGCCTGATGGTGGGCTATGAAAGCGCTTTCGATAATCCCGACGCCGCGGCAGGCCTGACTTCGCGCCGGCCTGTCGCGGTACGTACCGTGATGCGCCAGGCCCTGGGGCGCAAATGGAAGCATCTCGCGCGCGAACGCCTGCAGGACACCACCCCCTCCATTCCGCTCGGCAACCGGTTCTGGCGGCTCGCCCCGGACGAGCGGCGCGCAATCCGCGCCCTCTTCGAGCGGCGCGAGATCGCCCACCTCGCCACGCAGCTGACCTCCCGCGACGAAGGCGCGCGCGTGGAGGTGATGGACGCCGCCTACTGGGTCAAGGGCTGCAGCTCGCTGGGACGATTGCGCTTCGCCGCACTGCTGTCCGTAGGCAGCAATGACAGCCCCAATTCCGAAATCTGCCTGATCGATATCAAGGAAGCGGTGCAGGCTGCCGCGCCGGGCTACCCCAAGGCGAACATGCCGCGCGGCAATGGCGAGCGGGTAGTGGAAGGCGCCCGGCATCTCTCGCCGGCACTGGGCGATCGCATTCTTTCCGCGCAATTGCTCGACAAGGCCGTCTTCATCCGCGAGTTGCTGCCCCAGGACCTGAAGCTGGCAATCGAGACGCTGCCACAGGACGAAGCCGGCCGCGTCGCGATGTACCTGGGCGAGGTGCTCGGCAACGCCCACGCGCGCCAGATGGATCTGGCCACCCAGCGCACCTGGCTGCGCGAACTGGCGCGCAATCGCTCCAAGCAGCTGGATGCGCCGTCCTGGCTATGGACCAGCGTGCTGGACCTGATTGCCAGCCATGAGGTCGGCTATCTCGAACACTGCCGCAAATTCGCGCTGGGCCCGGCAGCACACATCTAAGCGCAAATAGCTGTTGCAATGTCACAATCTGCCCTCTATAATCTTGGACTTCGTTGGGGCGTTAGCTCAGTTGGTAGAGCAGCGGACTCTTAATCCGTAGGTCGAGTGTTCGAGTCACTCACGCCCCACCAGCGAATTCTAAAAGCCGGAAGCAGCAATGCTTCCGGCTTTTTCCATTGGCGTCCATTGGCGCGCCAACCCCTCCCACACCACGACACATACGCGGGTTGATACCGATTCCGCCGGCTACGCTTTCACGGTTGAATTGCGCCTGGAGCACAATGCGGAACATGGTTCCGCATCACGGAACCCATCCGATATCTCCAGCGTCCCGCGGCAGGCAGGAACGAGGGCAACAAGCGCGACGCAGATCGCCGTGCCCCAACCCGCGCCCGCCCGGGCCGTCATTAGACCTAGAACCCTCGGGAGCCTCTCTTGAAAGCAGTATTGAATGTCGGCAGCGCAGCTTGCCTGGCCCTCCTTGGCCTGTGCCAGAGCGCCTTTGCACAAACCTACCCGACCAAGCCGATCCGCCTGATCGTGCCGTTCGCCGCGGGCGGCACCACGGACATCGTGGGCCGCGCGGTGGCCGACGGCATCGGCCGTGAGCTTGGCCAGGTCGTGGTGGTAGAGAACCGCGGCGGCGGCGGCGGCGCGATCGGCGCCGACGCGCTGGCCAAATCCGCGCCCGATGGCTACACGCTGGGCATTGCCACGGTCAGCACCATGGCGACCAACCCCGCCACCAACGCCCGCAACCCCTACGATCCGATCAAGGACTTCGCGCCCATTACCAACCTGGTCAATGTGCCGAACGTGTTGACGATCAACCCCAAGGTGCCGGCCAAGAACCTGCAGGAGTTCATCGCGCTGGTCAAGGCTAACCCCGGCAAATACAGCTACGCGTCGGCAGGCAAAGGCAGCATCTCCCACCTCGACGGCGAACTGTTCAAGTTCCTGACCAAGACCGACATGGTCCACATCCCTTACCGTGGATCGGGCCCAGCGCTGAACGACACGCTGGCCGGCCAGGTCAGCGGCCAGTTCGACAACCTGCCCTCGTCCATGCCGCACATCCAGGCCGGCAAGCTGCGCGCCCTCGCGGTGGCGGCGCCCAAGCGCGTGGATGGCTTGCCCGATGTGCCGACCTTTGCCGAAGCCGGCATGAAGGACATGAACAACATGGCCTGGTACGGCCTGGTGGCACCCGCCGGCACGCCTGCCGCGATCATCGCCAAGGTGCATGACGCGGCCGTGAAGACCTTGCAGGACCCGAACGTGAAGCGCCGCCTGGCGGAGAGCGGCGCCTACCCTGACGGCAACACGCCGCAGCAGTACGCCGCGCAGATCAAGCGCGAGCTGGAAGTGCGCAAGAAGATCGCGCACGACCAGAACATTACGCTCGAGTAACGTCGCAATGGCCCGGCTGCCTGCAGCCGGGCCTTGCCAGGGCTCGCGCTTTCGGCACCCCCGCCCTAAAGCATCCCTCCAGCACCCTTCCCCTTTCCCATAAGCGCTCCCCCAAAAAAACGCTTGCCTTGATCTGGCGCAGAACCTGCCAGGCAAATACGCGGTTCAATACAGTGGGAAGAAAGATTAACTTCGCAGGATCATCCCAAGTCGGTAGAGTCACCCTGGTCTGACGACCATTTTTGCGGCCATGCCCCCTGCCCGTGGCCATTGCTCACGAACTACCCACGCTTTACTCACGAGGATGAAAATGCGCAACAAGACCGTACCCGCCCTGATCATCGTCGCCCTGACCGCCTTTGGCGGCGCGCAGCTGGCGCACGCCCAGAAGAACTACACCGATGGTGGCGACCTTTACGGCGGCGCCCATACCAACAAGACCGACCCGAACAAGAGCGCCGCCAAGTCGGGCAAGTTCGATCCATACACGGATGGCGCGAAGAAATCGACCAAGTCGAACCTGAACGCTTCCGGCACCAAGAAGAAGGCCGATCCCTATACGGACGGGGCAAAGGCTGGCAAGCCCGATCCGTACACCGACGGTGCCAAGGCCGGCAAGCCTGACCCATACACGGACGGTGCCAAGGCCGGCAAGTTCGATCCCTATACCGACGGCGCCAAGGCCAAGCAGTAAGCCGCGGCAGCAGCAGCAAGCAGCAGCCCGTCCCGCCGGATGGTGCGCCAGCGCACCATCCGGGCCGCAGGGAACAGGCAAGATCCAGCCAGCGGGATCGACACGGCCATGCCCAACGCCCGCTTGAAACGCCGTCTGAGCCAGATGGCGCCGCATGTGGAAATGTGCGAGATATCCGAGAATGCATTCGGAAGCCCGCCTGCTGCGTGAACCGTAGCGCAGGCTTACCCTTTCGCTATCCCGGACCTCTCCCTTTCGGAGACCATCATGCTAGACCTGCTGATCCTAATGGCTTCCTCCCTGGTGCTGGCTGTGCTCATCTTCAAGGGATAAGGCTGAAGGACGACGAGGAAGCTCAAAGCACAAGCCGCCTCAGGCTGCGGCCAGGGCCGCCTTCGTGCCACCCATCGTGCCCTCCTCGCGCAAGCGCGCGTGCCAGGCCAGCGCCTCTTCGATGAGGTGCGGCGTATGCCCGCCGCGGCGCGTGGCGCGCGCCGCGTAATCACGCAACAACTCCCGATACAGCGGATCGGCGCAATTGGCGATGACCTGCTGCGCGCGCTCGCGCGGCGCCAGGCCGCGCAGATCGGCCAGGCCGTGCTCGGTCACGATGATGTCGACATCATGCTCGGTATGATCCACGTGGGACACCATCGGCACGATGCTGGAGATGGCGCCGGCCTTGGCCACCGACTTGGTGACGAACACCGACAAATGCGCATTGCGCGCAAAGTCTCCCGACCCGCCGATCCCGTTCATCATGTGCGTGCCGCCCACATGCGTGGAGTTCACGTTGCCGTAGATATCGCACTCCAGCGCCGTGTTGATGGTGATCAGCCCGAGCCGGCGCAGCAGCTCCGGATGGTTGCTGATCTCCTGCGGGCGCAGGATCACACGGGTCTTGTAACGCTCCAGGTCTGCCAGGAAGCGCGCATAGACGGCGCCGGTCAAGGTCACCGACGACGCCGAGGCAAAGCGCAGCCGGCCGGCGTCGAGCAACTCGATGGTGCTGTCCTGCAGCACCTCCGAATACATCGTGAGGTCGCGGAAGGGGGAATCGATCAGGCCATGCAGCACGGCATTGGCGATCGTGCCGATGCCGGCCTGCAGCGGCTGCAGCGACGGCGCCAGCCGGCCTGTCCGCACTTCATGCGACAGGAAATCGTTCAGGTGCCCGGCGATCTGGCGCGTCTCCTGGTCGGGCGGCAGCGCATTGGACGGGCTGTCGTCCTTTTGCGTGATCACGATGGCGGCGATCTTCGCGGGGTCCACCGGGATATAGGGCAAGCCGATGCGCTGGTCCACCGAGACCAGCGCAATGGGCTGGCGATGGGGCCGCGGTGTCGGCAGGTAGATGTCGTGCAGGCCTTCCAGGCCGGCCGGCATATTGAGGTTGATCTCGACGATCACCTTCTGCGCCAGCATCGCGAAGCTCGCGGAGTTGCCGACCGAAGTCGACGGCACGATGCCGCCGGATTCGGTGATCGCAACCGCTTCCACCACAGCCACGTCCACCGGCGCGATCTGCCGCCCGCGCAGTTGCTCCACGGTTTCGGACAGGTGCTGGTCGACGAACATCACCTCGCCCGCGTTGATCTTGCGCCGCAAGGTGGCGTCCACCTGGAACGGCAGGCGCCGCGCCAGCACGTTGGCCTCGGCCAGCATCTTGTCGGTGTCGTTGCCCAGCGAGGCGCCGGTCATCAGCGTGATGCGCAGCGGCTCGTGCGCCGCGCGCTTTGCCAGCGCTTGCGGCACCGCCTTGCAGTCGCCTGCGCGGGTGAACCCGCTCATGCCGACGGTCATGCCGTCCCGGATCATCGCCGCCGCGGCCTCGGCTGGCATGACCTTGTCGAGCAGGCTGGCCAGCCGGATACGTTCCTTGTACATCTTATGTCTCCATGATGCCTGTCCCGGCCAGTGAGGCCGTGCCGCGCGCCGCGGCAAGGCCCGGCGCCCAGCTCGGCTCGCGCTTCCTACCGGCGGGTAAGGCGCAGACAGGCAGTGTAGCCACGGCAGGTACATTCCTGCGGCGATATAAAATCATGAAAACCAGTCGTAAATCTCATACACCCCGACGCCCGCGCAGCCTGGCGCGGGCAAGGCCAGCCGGCCCTGCCCTGCAGCGCACTTTGTGCGCGGTGCCCCCCTTTATGCTCTACAGTAGTTAGCACGATCATGCTGCCAGGGCGCAGGCACCGCGCGACGCGCGTCGCGCGGGCCAGCGCCGGCAACCGACTGCCAAAAAACAGCCGTCTGGGGGAGACACCATGCTTGCGGAAAGCGAAGCGCGACTGGCCCAGTTGCTGGCCGACCTGATGCAGTTCGCCCAGGGGCGCCTGCCCGGCGACATGTTCGTCCAGGCCGAGCCATTCCTGCGGCACTACTACGACCTGGCGGACGCCGACGACCTGCTCAAGCGGGACGTAGCCGATCTCTACGGCGCGGTCATGGCGCACTGGCAGACCGCCCAGCGCTTTGTCCCGGGCAATGCACGGCTGCGCGTCTACAACCCCAACCTCGAGCAGCACGGCTGGCACTCCGACCACACAGTGGTGGAGATCGTCAACGACGACATGCCGTTCCTGGTCGACTCGGTCACCATGGAGATCAACCGGCTCGGGCTGGCCCTGCACTCCGCGATCCACCCCGTGTTCCGGGTCTGGCGCAACGCGGACGGCACCATCGCCAAGGTGGGACTGGGCAGCGAGGGCGATGTCGCCGCGAGCGAGCCCGCCGGTGGCCCCCGGCTCGAATCCTTCATCCATTTCGAAGTGGACCGCTGCGGCGACACCGCCACGCAGGAAGCCTTGCGCAACGGCATTGCCCGCGTGCTGGGCGATGTGCGCGCTGCGGTGCAAGACTGGCCGGCGATGACCGCCATCACCCGCGCCACCATCGACACGCTGGCGCAGGGCCCGGAGGGCAAGCAGCCCGAGACGCAGGAAGCCTGCGCGTTCCTGCAGTGGATGCTGGACGAGCACTTCACCTTCCTCGGCCAGCGCGACTATGAACTGGTTACCCAGAACGACCGCTTCTACCTGCGCGGCGTGCCCGGCTCTGGCGCCGGCATCCTGAGCGAGAGCCTGCGCCCGCCCGAGGCGGAAACGCTGACCGAGCTGCCCGCGGCGGCCACCTCGGTCATCGAAGGCAGATCGCCGATCTTCGTCACCAAGGCCAATTCGCGCTCCACCGTGCACCGGCCCGGCTACCTGGACTACATCGGCATCAAGCTGACCGACGCCAACGGCAAGCTCTTTGGCGAGCGGCGCTTCGTGGGCCTCTACACCTCCACCACCTACATGATGTCGTGCGCGGACATCCCGCTGCTGCGGCGCAAGTTCGCCAACATCCTGGCGCGCGCGGGCTTCCTGACCAAGGGCCATCTCTACAAGTCGCTGGTGACCATCATCGAGCAGTACCCGCGCGACGAACTGTTCCAGGCCGAGGAAGACGAACTGTTCCACATCACGCTGGGCATCCTGCGCCTGCAGGAGCATCAGCGCATCCGGCTGTTCGTGCGGCGCGACCGCTTCGACCGCTTCGTCTCCTGCCTGGTCTTCGTGCCGCGCGACAAGTACAACACGGACCTGCGCCAGCGCATCCAGAAGCTGCTGATGACCGCCTTTCGCGGCAACAGCTGCGAATTCACGCCGCAACTCTCCGAGTCGCCGCTCGCGCGCATCCAGCTGATCGTGCGCGGCGAGCCCGGCACCATGCCCGAGGTCAACCCGGACGAGCTGGAAGAGCGCATCTTGCAGGCCGCCCGCCGCTGGCAGGACGACCTTGCCGCCGCCCTGCTCGACAGCACCGGCGAGGAGCAAGGCAACCGCTTGCTGCGCCGCTACGGCGACTCCTTCCCGGCCGGCTACCGCGAGGACTACCCGGCCCGCACCGCCGTGCGGGATATCGAGCTGATGGAGGCGGCGCAGGCCACCGGCGGCATCGCCATGAACCTGTACCGGCCCATCGAAGCCGCGCCCGGCGCATTCCGCTTCAAGGTCTACCGCGCGCGCGAGCCGATCGCACTGTCGCTCAGCCTGCCGATGCTCGAGCACCTTGGCGTGCGCGTGGACGAAGAGCGTCCCTACCTGATCGAGCCCAACGGCGCGGCGCCGGTGTGGGTCCATGATTTCGGGCTGGAAATGGCCGATGGCGTCGCGGCCGGCATCGACCTCGGGGCCGATATCGCGCGCATCAAGGCGCTGTTCGAGGACGCCTTCGCGCGCGCCTGGAACGGCGAGATCGAGAACGACGACTTCAACCGCCTGGTGCTGCGCGCCGAGCTGGCCGCGCGCGACGTGACCATCCTGCGCGCCTATGCCCGCTATCTTCGCCAGGTCGGGTCGACCTTCAGCGATGCATACATCGAGCGGGCGCTGACCGGCAACCCGGCCATTGCCTCCCGCTTCGTGGAACTGTTCGTGGCGCGCTTCGACCCCGCCACGCAAGCCGCCCGCGCGGCGCGCTGCGAGCGCCTGCAGCAAGCCATCGGCACGGCGCTGGACCAGGTGCCCAACCTTGACGAAGACCGCATCCTGCGCCTGTTCCTGGGTGTGATCAACGCCACGGTGCGCACCAACTATTTCCGCAACGGTCCCGACGGCGGGCCGCGCCCTTACCTGTCGTTCAAGTTCAATCCCGCGCTGGTGCCTGGCCTGCCCCAGCCGCGCCCGATGTTCGAGATCTGGGTCTACTCCCCGCGCGTGGAAGGCGTGCACCTGCGCGGCGGCCCGGTGGCGCGCGGCGGCCTGCGCTGGTCCGACCGGCGCGAGGATTTCCGCACCGAAGTGCTGGGGCTGATGAAGGCGCAGATGGTGAAGAACACGGTGATCGTGCCGGTGGGCAGCAAGGGCGGGTTCGTGGTCAAGCGCCCGCCGCCGGCGAACGACCGCGACGCCTTCCTGCAGGAAGGCATTGCCTGCTACCAGACCTTCCTGCGCGGCCTGCTCGACGTCACCGACAACCGCGTCGCCGGCACCCTGGTGCCGCCGCCGGAAGTGGTGCGCGAAGATGGCGACGATCCCTACCTGGTGGTTGCGGCGGACAAAGGCACGGCCAGCTTCTCCGACTATGCCAACGCCATCTCCGCGGAGTACGGCTTCTGGCTCGGAGACGCCTTTGCCTCAGGCGGCTCGGTCGGCTACGACCACAAGAAGATGGCCATCACCGCGCGGGGTGCATGGGAATCGGTGAAGCGCCATTTCCGCGAGATGGGTACCGACATCCAGTCCACCGATTTCACCGTCGCCGGGATCGGCGACATGTCGGGCGATGTCTTCGGCAACGGCATGCTGCTGTCGCCCCACATCAAGCTGGTGGCCGCGTTCGACCATCGGCATATCTTTCTCGACCCCACCCCCGACCCCGCCACCAGCCTGCGCGAGCGCCAGCGCATCTTCGAGCTGCCGCGCTCCAGCTGGGCCGACTATGACATGAGCCTGGTCTCCGCCGGCGGCGGCTTGTTCCCGCGCACGGCCAAGACCATCGCGATCACACCCGAGGTGCAGGCCTGCCTTGGCATCAGCGCCACGACGCTCTCGCCCGCCGAACTGGTCCACGCGATCCTGCTGGCACCGGTCGACCTGCTCTACAACGGCGGTATCGGCACCTATGTGAAATCCAGCCACGAGAGCCACCTGCAAGTGGGCGACCGCAGCAACGACGCGGTGCGCGTCAACGGCGCCGAACTGCGCTGCAAGGTGGTGGGCGAAGGGGGCAACCTTGGCTTCACGCAGCTTGGCCGCATCGAGTTCGCGCTCAATGGCGGGCGCATCAACACCGATGCGATCGACAACTCCGCCGGCGTCGATTGCTCCGACCATGAGGTCAATATCAAGATCCTGCTGGGGCTGGTGGTGGCGGATGGCGAGATGACCGAGAAGCAACGCAACAAGCTGCTGGCGGAAATGACGGATGAAGTCGGCTTGCTGGTGCTCGAGGACAACTACTACCAGAGCCAGGCGCTGTCGGTTGCCGGGCGCAACGCCGCCGCGCTGCTCGACGCGGAAGGCCGGCTGATCCGCTGGCTGGAGCGCGCCGGCCGCCTCAAGCGCGCGCTGGAATTCCTCCCGACCGAGGACGAGCTGGGTGAGCGCAAGGCCGCCGGGCTTGGCCTCACCTCGCCCGAACGCGCGGTGCTGCTGGCCTACAGCAAGATGTGGCTGTACGACGAGTTGCTCACGTCGGCGCTGCCAGAGGACCCGCTGGTGGCCGGCCTCTTGCCCGCCTATTTCCCGCAGCCGCTGCGCCAGCGGCACGCCGACACCATGCTGCGCCATCCGCTGCGCCGGGAGATCCTGGCCACGCACCTCACCAACACGCTGGTCAACCGCATCGGCGCCACCTTTGTCCACCGCATGCAGGAGGAAACCGATGCGCGTCCCGCGGACATCGTGCGCGCCTGCCTGATTGCACGCGACGTGTTCGGCCTGGACCCGCTCTGGTTGCGCATCGACGCGCTGGACAACCGGGTCGACGACGACGTGCAGGCGCGCATGTTCGTCGCCGTGGGACGGCTGCTGGAACACGCCAGCCTGTGGTTCCTGCGGCATCCGCACGCGGGTGGCCCCACCGATGGCAACAGCGCGCGCTACGCCGAAGCCGCGGCCTGGCTCACACCGCAGCTGCCCGCGTTGCTGGCCGGGCCGGAGGCCACGGCGCTGGCGGAACGGCGGCAGGCTCTGAGCCAGTCCGGCGTGGACGATGAACTGGCCCTGTGCGTAGCCGCGGGGGAAATCTCCGCGGCGGCGCTGGATATCGCCGAGGTGGCAGGGGCTACGCAGCGCAGCCTGGCACTGGTGGCGGGCGTCTATTTTGCGCTCGATACGGAGTTCAGTTTTGGCTGGCTGCGCGAACGCGCCCTGGCCTTGCCCGCCGACAGCCACTGGGACCTGCTGGCGCGCACCACGACGCTGGAAGACCTCGGGCGCCTCAAGCGCGCGCTGACGGTCAGCGTGCTGGCGCAGCCGCAGGAACTGGATACGCCGGCACAGCTGATCGAGGCATGGCGCGGCGGGCGCCAGGCGCAGATCGAGCGCTTCTCGCGCATGCTGGCGGATCAGCGTGCATCGGGCGCGGCCGGCTTGTCGATGCTGTCGGTGGCGGTACGGGAAATCGGCTTGCTGGAGCGCAGCCAGCAAGCCGGGTAGACGCAGGCGCGGCCGATTGGAGACAATGGGGGCCTTAGCCAGCGCGCTTGCACCGGACACCCGATGAACAAACCCGTCAAAGCCGCGATTGCCGCGGTGATCGTCGTTGCTGCCACCAGCTACGCCAGCCCTTACTGGGCGCTCTACCAGATGCGCTCTGCCATCGAAGCGCGCGATGCTGACAAGTTCTCCCGCTATGTCGACTATCCGGCCCTGCGGGAAAGCCTGAAGGCGCAACTGACGCTGAGCCTGCAGCAGAAGCTCGGCACGCCCGCCTTGCAGAACACGCCCTTTGCCGGGATCGGGCAGGCAATCGGCCTGGCGGTCATCAACACCATGATCGACACCATGGTGTCGCCCGCCGGCGTCATGGCGCTCATGGCCGGCGAGAAGCCCGCGTCGACGCCGCAGCCAAAGCCCCCCGCGCCGCCTGCCCCGGCGGAAAACAAAGGCGAATCAGCGAGGCCGGCCAAGAAGGAGGAGGAGGCCGCCAAGGACGCGCTCAAGTACAGCTTGTCCTATCGGGCACTGAACACCGTGGAGGCCTCGGCCACCAAGGACAATGGCGAACGTATTCTCATTGGCCTGACGCGCCAAGGCATATGGACGTGGAAATGGAGCAGCGTCGTGCTGCCGGAGCTTTCCAAGCCTTAGGCCTTGATTGGCCTAAGGCTTTATCTGGCTTAGGCTTCAATGCCAGGCTTCACCGGCCCCATTTCGCCTCGAGCAGCACCGCCGCCTTGATCGCGTCGATGGTCTCCTCTTCGGTCTTGAAATCGCCCAGCAGCCGCTTTGACTTGCCGCTGAGCACCGCCTCCTGGAGTGCCTTGCCGGATGCCTCCGACGTGCCGGGACTCCAGCAATAACGCGCCGTCCATGTGCCGTCCTGCAAGCGCTCCGCCACCCAGATGACGCGAAAATCCTCGAACACTACCCCGAAAGGTTCGTCTTCGTCCATTGCAACCTCCACGACACGCGATCGCTCCCCTCGAACACCACGGCCGTGCGCGCGCGTGCCGTGTCAGCATCATCGCCAGGTCGGGATCGGCATCGGACCGGGCAATACGTCGCCGTCAGTGCGGCAATCTGGTTGATCAGGGCTAGCGCCACGCTGTGCCACCACCCTGCTTTCGCGTGATGCTAGCACGCAGCGTGGCCGTCGTGGCATCTATGGCGCACGTGGCGCGCCTGGCGCACCACCGCGTGGACTCTGTCTGGCGGCTAGTCGGCTGGAATCTCGTGGTTGCCATGCGCCAGGAGGCTGCCCGGGCTGTCGCCGAGCATGCGCGGCCTGCGCGGCTGCAACTCCAGGCCCAGGCGGATGAGCAGCTCGAACGCATCGGCCAGCAGATGCTGCTGGCGCGGCAACAAACTGGCATAGGGCATGTCGTAGATGGACTGGTGCGAGCCACGCGCACCCTTGAGGCCGCGATCGCGGGCCATGTCGGACAACAGCGCGGCAAAGCCGTTCAGGTCCTCAGCGGCCAGGGCGGTATTGAGCACCGCGGCCAGCACATGCGGCGGCGACGAGCCCCAACCCATGGCATCGGCGTTTGCGGCGCATTCTTCGGAAGCATCGAATGAGTTCATACCCGGATTAACGACAGCGATCCCGCGCCATGTAGGCTAGCCCGCAAAACTTCTGCGCGAGCCAAAGTATGGCCAGGCAGGCCGCCCGGACCAATCAATCAGCCCGCGGCATAGGCAACATGGTCCACCGTCGCGTCGATCAGCCGACAAGCGCGGGCCTGGGCCCGGTCGGCGACTTCCAGCAGTTCGCCCTGCTCATGCCCCACCCACGACTGCAGCGGCGACGGATTGCGCACCGCGCCTTTGGCCTCCTGGACAATCGAGGCACTAACAAGGCATCCGCGCTCATGCTGCTGCACCGAGATCAAAATCACGTAGCCTCGGTAATGCTGTGTTCTGGATTCATTCATTGCGTCTCCCTTTGCCGGCCATCGTAGCATGCCGCAGCGTCCGGCCAGCAGCCGTGGAAGATGCCGGGCCTAGGTCCGGTCCTGCGGGCGATCCTGTGGGCGGCGCCCCATGCGCCAGACATTGGGCGGCTCGCCGTGGGCGGCATTCTGGAACATCCAGGCGCCGCAGACCGTGCACCGCCAGGGCCGGTCCACCCAGCGCGAGTTGATGTTCATGCCAAGTGCGCCCGCACCCGATGCGGCCAGATTCTCATGCGGCTCCACCGTGGTCGGCGCACCAACGAGAAGATGGCAGAGATCGCAAGCGTGCATGACTTACTCCAACGAAACGCTCACTCCAGCGAGGGCGGAGTGCCAAAGGGATCAGCGCTTTGCTGGCCCGGCACCTCGGTCAGGTCGAACTCGTCACGCGCCTTGTCCACCACGACCCGGATACTCCGCTCATAGCCTGCGGCATTGCCGAAGGCCTTCATATCCCAGTTGCGCCCACGCGCATCGCGTGCATGCGCTTGCGGCGCCGGCACCCGGATCTTCGCGCCGTCCTCCACAATGTCATCGATACGCTGGATGCGCCGGCTCACCTCGTCCTGCAAGGACCTGGCAGCGCGCTCGCGTTTGGCCATCGTGTACTCCTATCGTATGCGCAACACACGGTAAACGGCATCCGGCCAAACCAGTGCCCCGGGACCACGCGCACAGCAAACGTCTACCTGAAGAGACATGCACACCGCGCGGTCCATGGCTTGATTGTAGAGTCCGCCGCCGCTTAGCGACAAACCTGATTGATTGGCGAAGGCTTCGCTAGTCCATCACGTCATTGGTCACCGCGACCGCCACGGGCGGGTGCATCTCACCGAACACGGATAGGCGAATGGGCATGCCGGCCAGTATGTTGGCAATGTCCTGCTCCGTGGGCTGCCAGAAAGAATGCATCACGCCATTCGGCGTATCCAGGTGCACCGGCAGCCCTGAGAATTCGCCCTGCCTGGCGGCATCCCAGTCGAGGGGTTCTCCGACCATGAGGTTGGTATGCTTGGTTTTCACGGGCGGCATCATGGCGCTCTCCACTGTGGAGCGAACTCCGTGATGTCAGGAGCTGCTCAGACCCCGGTGGATCGCCAACCGCGGCCATCACCCAATGGTGAAACATTTCGTCGGCAACGGCATCGGACAGATGCATTAGTTCGTTTAGCGCTACCGGCGCGACACCACCAGCGCCGCAAGGCAAGCGAGGATGATCAGGCCGGATATCCAGAAGTAGAAATTCTTCGCCGGGTTCCGGGTGTAGCCAATGTAATTGGCTACAGCGTCGGAAATCTGCGCTGCGAGAAAAACTAGAAATTCCCCCATTCTCACTCGCCGGATGGTCTGGACGCCGATACGTTAGCACAGGCGACCGAGGGCCTGGCTGGACGCAAATAGTCCGGCTATACTGTATATCTATACAGTGTTTTTTGAGTGAGGCTATGTTCACCTGCGATCCGGGCATCATCTATCTCTACACCCACGAAACTCACAACACCCACAACATCCGCGACACGCACGGCGTGGCCATCACGTGCCAGACCCTGACCGTGGACGACCCACTGCTCACGGCGGATACCTGGAACCCGGAAGCCGAGGCCGCCGCGCAGGCCGCCGGTGCAACGCTCTATCTGATGGGCATCGACACTGCCGCACTCAAGGCCCTGCCCCGTCCTATCGACAGCCTGGTGATCGAGCACGATGGAGCGCGGCTGCGCTTCGCGCTCGCGCAAGGCATCGATTTTCTCGACGCGAGATCGCTTCGCGTGCGCACACGTGGCGAGCGCCACTATGCCACGCTCGAGGAGCCGGCCGATCAGTACTGGACGACGGGGGGCAAGGCAACTTCACCGGCTTGGCGTGACTCGCCGACGATGTAGCGAAGGGATGGCTGCGTGGAAGCGGTGGCTGCATCGATTCGACTCGAAAAGACTAACGCGAATTCGATGACGCTTGTTGCCGCGTGTTTTTGTCGGGCTAAATGCAGGCGTTTTGAACAGGTAACAAAAAACCTCACACAAAAAATGCTGTGCGGGTTTTGCTTAATACTGGTCGGGGCGAGAGCATTGTTATCTCCATCCACCAGCAACCAAAAGGAGACCGATATGTCACTCGAACCTGCCGGCTGCCCTCTGTGCAAATCACCTGCAGAGCGAGCGCCCCTCCGCTCACACGACGGCTATTCGTATGTCTGCCCCTCCTGCGGCTCGTACCATATCGACGGCCTTGCCTATGGTAAGGCCACGCGCGGCCACGTCGCCGCTCATGTTCATGTCGACGTGCGTCGTCTGCAAGCCGAAGGGGAGATCCCGCGCATCGAATTCAATGCGCCCGATTTCGTGGTCAAGCCGGTTGCCCGCGGGAAGCAATAAGCCATGACCACCTACCGTCCCGCGACCATCTCCCTCGAATCCCACTTCCCGCGCTGCAACCGCAAGGAAGGATCGTCCCCCAACCCGGCCGACTACCTGTGCGAATTGCCCGAGGATGGTTCGCTGATCAACCGCGCAGCCATCGCATTCATCCGCACCATCGCTGTGCCGCTTCCTGCGGACAGCGAGGAAAAAAAAGTGCGATGCCACGCTCCACACGGCAATCGATAGCCTGAACGACTGGATCACTGCCAACGCTCCCGGCGGCTGGATTGATGATCTTCGCGAGGATGCTCAGCGCTATCGATGGGCGCGCAATACCCCGGTGAGCATCGGCCGCAACGGCATCCTTATCGAGAACACGGGCACCAAGTTGGATGCCGCCGTCGATGCCGCGCGGATCGCTGCCTGACGCGCGCAACTGGCCGAGTAGCTGGGCACGATGTACACCTCGGCGCCGTGCGCTGGCGTGGCCTACTCGCTGAGCAAGAAGGAGCGCGAATGATCCGCCGAGAGCCTATGCCCTCCCACGCCGCACTTACGCGCCAACGGACCGAAGTTTTGGCGCGTCGCTCAATAGCTGCGCTGATCACCCCCGCGCTTGTCCTGATCATCCCGGCGTTCGCGCTGGTCGCCGCGTTCCGTGCGCTGGTCGCCGCGCCCGTCCTGCCGGTAGCCACTGCCCTGATCATAGCGACCCGGCCGCGAATCGCCAGGCGCCCATACGCAGCCACCAAGTGCAACTGCGACCAAAACCAGAGGCAAATTCCGAGTACGTTTCATAGCACTCTCCTCGTCGAACGCTCCCATCACTGGAGCCACGGCTTGAAGTCTAGGACACCGGGTGCTGGGCTCTGTGGCCGTGTGATGGGCACCACCCTGCTGCTGGCCGAGCCAGGCGAGACGTTCATGCTGCCGGCCACGCCGGTGTGAGGGTGCGGCCGGTGGCCGTGGCGCTGTCGGTGGCGCAACCTGCGAAGGTGATGCAATGGGCTATTTGCCGGATAACAAGCCAGCCACTGCCACAAATGCGGAAACGATAGCTATACCGAAGGCCCATTTGGAAATGCGGAGTGCTTGTCGCGCAGTCTCGGCTTGGTCTAGCGCTGCTCCCGCCGCCTGTTGCGTCGCCAGAAGCACCCGATCCTCGCGTATCTCCGCTCGCTGGCCGTCGATCCTCTCGAGATACGCCCGAGCGTACTCTAAACGCCTGTCGCCGAACGTGTGGTGCTCTACGTACTGCCGGAATTCGTCCTCGCTGTGTTTAGCAATCCAATCGAGTATTTCGGCATCGGTTTCGAAGTTCGCCATGGCTCGCCCCCTATCGCTCCAGAGGATCGTAGCATGAGCGAGATCGAGCCATACCCGAGGTTCGCCAAGCGGGATCCCCAGGACAAGCGCCTATGCATGAGCGGTTGCCACCATATGCACCACGTTACCTGGGCATGCGTCATTGAACCCTGCTACGGCTGGCGCTACCCGGTGACAAAAGTCGGCAAGAAGGCCGCCGGCCGCCTACGCGACGGCGTGCAGCACACGATAGCAATCCGGACGCGCGAGGTGGCTCGGCATGAACTCGGACAAAGCTCTTTCCCACGTAGCTCTAGCTCGCACCGTCCTCAGCATCAATGAAGCCCAATGGGTGCTTCCTGTCCTTCATGTTGACGGCGACGATGACGGAGCTATGCGGCACAAGAATCGTGGAGCCATTTTTCTGCAGCTCGACCATCGCGCCACTTGCATCAAATCCATCACAGAACACCTGGCTCCATTCATCCATTCGGCTGTGTTCTTGGAACACCACGTTGGAAATATTTCGCCAGTGCGAGCCAGAAAGAACCACGAACCAATTCATGACGAGCTCCTGCAGTGGAAGATCAAGGAAATCCTAGCATGACCAAAGAACACCCCATCCTCTTCAGCGGCGCCATGGTGCGCGCAATCCTGGACGGCCGGAAGACGCCGACTCGGCGTGTGGCGAAGGGCTTCCCGCTGGAGCTGCTCGCGCCGGACGGCTTCACGCCTGAGTATGTCGCGGATCCCGCTAACTCATTGTGCTCCTACGGCAAGCCAGGCGACCGCTTGTACGTGCGCGAGACCTGGGCAGCGGGTCCCGGCCACAACGAGGGCGAGAACGATGCCAATGCGGGTTCCCCGGTCTCTGCCGGGCGCTGGGCATTCTCGGCGCTCTGGAACTCCACCGGCGGCGACTGGGATGCCAACCCTTGGGTGTGGGTGGTCGAGTTCAGGAGGATTCAACCGTGAGCATCGACCCACTCCTTTGCCCATGCGATCCCTGCTGCGACCGCTGTCTCGAACGACGCGTAGTAACCAAGTGGCTCAGAACCCTCAAGGATCCGGCCGTCTTTCTCAACGGCACCCGTCGCTTCGAACATCCCATCAACCAGTGGTTTCGCGAAGCCGCGAACTGTGTATTCGTTGTAGCTTTCGATGGCCATAGCGCTCCCCAAACGTTCCTAAGGCTCCCAGTATGAAGCACCTAACCACGCAAATCATCGACGGCGAGGCCGGTGCGATCCTATCCGACTGCGAGCAGTACCGCTACCGCCTCTGGCGCGAATGGGACGCCGCCCGGCCGGCCCTGGGCTTCATCATGCTCAACCCGTCAACCGCCGATCACCAGGTCAACGACCCGACGATCACCCGCTGCCTGCAGCGCGCGCTGGCCAGCCGCCGCTATGGCCGCCTGGAGGTGGTGAACCTGTTCCCGTTGCGCTCGACCGACCCGGACGGCCTGCTGACGCACCCGGCGCCGCTTGGCTGCGTGGACACGGCCAACGGCTCGATCATGGATGCACTGGACCGCTGCTCGATGGTGATCTGCGCCTGGGGCGCGCACAAGGCGGCGCCGGCGCGCGCGGCGGAGGTGCTGCGCATAGTCAGGATGTGCGGCCGCGGCGCCCTGCTCCACCAACTCGGGCTGAACCAGGACGGGAGCCCGAAGCACCCGCTATACATCGCAGCCAAAGTTCGGCCGCAGCCATACAAGATATGAACGAAGCAGCACAACGCATGATTGGGACAACCCGGCAAGACTGGGAGAAGAAGCTGATGGGCACAAGATTGACGAGCGAGCAGGACCTGCATCGACGCCCTGCAGGTCGCTGGCGCCCATGCGGACCGCGCAACAACCGAGGGATATATTAAACAGCGCGACGTCCCGGTTTCAATGGTGCATTTACACCTTCCCGCTGCTTAATTGGATGTCATCCGGCAAAACGATTTAAATCGCTACCCTGCTCAGAAAGTAAAAAACCCGCACAGCCAATGACTGTGCGGGTTGTGTACTGGTCGGGGCGAGAGGATTTGAACCTCCGACCACCTGCACCCCATGCAGGTACGCTACCAGGCTGCGCTACGCCCCGAAAGAAAAAGATTATATCAGAAGCTTTTTGAAAATGGCTAGTCGTTAGTGCACTTTTTATTCGTGCTTCGCGATCTGTTGAAGCTGCGCGAGCAGGTGCTGCACTTCCACCAGTTCGTTGCGCAGGTTGCTGAGGTCGAGCGAAAAAACCGGCGCTTCACCGGCGGCCTCCGCAGCCAGCGCTTGCTCGTCTTCGGCGGCTGCATGGCTGTGCTGCCGTCCCTCGTCCAGGCGATTGCGCGCGCCATTGATCGTGAAGCCCTGCTCGTACAGCAAGTCGCGGATGCGCCGGATGAGCAAGACTTCGTGGTGCTGGTAGTAGCGCCGGTTGCCGCGCCGCTTGACGGGCTTGAGCTGCGTGAACTCCTGCTCCCAATAGCGCAGCACATGCGGCTTGACGGCGCAAAGCTCGCTGACTTCACCAATGGTGAAGTAGCGTTTGGCGGGAATCGGCGGCAACAAAATGCGTTCGCTGGATCTTTCCGACATACGGTGAATGGGCGGGCTTCAGGCCGTGCCGGGAGAGGTTGTGGTGTTCGCGCGGGCTAGCGCGCGAACAAGCGTGATACACGAAACAAGCAGGATAACGAGTCGTCGTGCTGCTGGCAAACGATCAGCCGGGCACCGCTACCAGGCCGGCACGCTCTTCCACCAGGCCCTTGAGCTTCTGGCTGGCATGGAAGGTCACCACGCGTCGTGCCGTGATAGGAATGATCTCGCCCGTCTTGGGATTGCGGCCGGGACGTTGCGGCTTGTCGCGCAGCTGGAAATTGCCGAAGCCGGAGAGCTTGACGCTGTCGCCCTGTTCCAGCGCTTCGCGAATCACGTCGAAGAAAGCTTCGACCATGTCCTTGGACTCGCGCTTGTTGAGACCGACCTGGTCGAACAGCATTTCAGCGAGCTCGGCCTTGGTGAGGGTTGGTACTTCAGCGGCGCGGGCGTCGGACGTATCGTCGTCGAGCGAGGGTGCCTGGCGGTCGCCTGCTTCACCCATTGCAGAGGCCATGAGATACGCGTGTCGATCGTTCATTGTCATTCAGTGTCGCGATCCGCCCGGATGCGGAAGTCCGGGCGCTCCATTGTCATGTCAGCTGGTGGATCAGCCGCGCATCCGCGCCTGGAATGCAGCGCTGGCGGCTTCGACCATGCAACGCACCGCACTGTCGACGGTTTCGTCCTGGAGGGTCGCCCCAGTATCTTGCAAGGTCAGGCGGAACGCAAGGCTTTTCTCGTCCGCGCCGATGGCCGCCGAAGCCGCCTTCGGGCGGAACTCGTCGAACAGCACCAGGCTCTGGCAATAGCGGGCCAAGCCTTGTTTTTCCAGGGCCTCGCGCATGACGTCGAGCAGATCCTGCACACGCACCGACTGCTTCACCACCAGCGCCAGGTCGCGCACGGCGGCCGGGAACTTGGAGATTTCGGTGTAGCCGGGCAGGCCGACTTCACGCAGTGCCTGCAGGTCCAGCTCGAACACCACCGGCGCATGCGCCAGCTCGTACTCCTGCAGCCAGCGCGGATGCAGCTCGCCGATCACGCCGGCCACCTTGCCGTCGATCACCACTTGCGCGGCGCGGCCCGGATGCAGCGCCGGGTGCGATACCGGCTCGAAGCGCGCCACGCGCGGGAACAGCAAGGACTCGACATCGCCCTTGACGTCGAAGAAGTCCACCGGGCGGGTGGCAATGCCCCACTGCTCCTCGAAGGCCGGACCGTAGGCGATGCCGCCGGCAACCATCGGCTGGTGATAGCCGGCCACCGTCAGGCCGCCATCGGCGACCGTTGCGTCGCGACGGAACACGCGGCCCACTTCGAACATCCGCACGCGCGATGCCTTGCGGTTGAGGTTGTAGCGCACCTTGTCGAGCAGGCCGCCGATCAGCGTGGAACGCATCACCGCCACCTGGCTGGCGATCGGGTTCAGCAGGCGGATCGGGTTGTCGTTGTTGGCAAAGTCACGCTCCCACTTCTCTTCGACAAAGGCGAAGTTGATCACCTCCTGGTAGTCGCACGCGGCAATCGCGTGGCGCACGGCATGGGTCGAGCGGCGTGCTTCGTCGGTCGGGCGCATCTCGCTTTCGGCGATCGGCGGACGTGCCGGGATGCGCTCGAAGCCGTAGATGCGGGCCACTTCCTCGATCAGGTCTTCCTCGATCTCGATGTCGAAGCGATAACTCGGCGGCGTGACCACGAACACTTCGCCGTGCGCGCCCTGCTCGCGTGTGAACGGCAGTTGCAAGCGCTGGAACACGTCGGCGATGACCGCCGGCGACAGCTCGATGCCGAGTACGCGCTCGGCGCGCGCCACGCGCAAGCGCACCGGCTTGCGCTGCGGCAAGTTGACGATCTGGTCGTCGACCGGGCCGGCCTGGCCGCCGCAGATCTCGAGGATCAGCGCGCTGATGCGCTCGATATGCTCAACCGTGGTGGCGTAGTCCACGCCACGCTCGAAGCGATGCCCGGCATCGGTCGAGAAGTTGAAGCGGCGCGAGCGGCCCTGGATGGCTTGCGGCCACCAGAAGGCGGCTTCCAGGTAGATGTTGGTGGTGTCCAGCGTCACGGCGGTGCTGTCGCCGCCCATGATGCCGGCCAGGCTCTCGATCTCCTTGTCGTCGGCGATCACGCCGACCTGCTCGTCGAGCTCCACGGTATTGCCGTTGAGCAGCTTGAGCTGTTCGCCCTTGCGGCCCCAGCGCACATCCAGCCCGCCGTGGATCTTGTCCAGGTCGAACACGTGCGACGGACGGCCGAGCTCCAGCATCACGTAGTTGGAGATGTCGACCAGCGCGGAGAGGCTGCGCTGCCCTGCCCGCTCCAGGCGCTGCACCATCCATGCCGGCGTGGCCGCGTGCGCGTTCACGCCGCGGATCACGCGGCCGGAGAAGCGGCCGCACAGGTCGGGCGCCGAAATTTTCACAGGCAGCTTGTCGGCCAGCGTCACAGCCACCGGCTTCATTTCCGGCAAGTGCAGCTCGGCGCCGGTCAGCGCGGCAACTTCGCGCGCCACGCCGTGGATCGACAGGCAGTCAGCCTTGTTGGGGGTGAGCTTGATGACGAAGACCTGGTCATCGAGATCCAGGTACTCGCGGATGTCCATGCCGATCCTGGCATCTTCGGGCAGCAGCATCAGGCCGCCGTGGTCTTCCGACAGCTTGAGTTCGCGCGCCGAGCAAAGCATGCCATAGCTGTCCACGCCGCGCAGCTTGCCCACCTTGATCTCGAACGGCTTGCCGCCCGCCTCTGACGGCGGCAGCACCGCGCCGACCAGCGCGCACGGCACCAGCACGCCGGGCGCCACATTGGGCGCGCCGCAAACGATCTGCAGGGTCTCGCCGGTGCCGGCATCGACCTGGCAAACGTTGAGGCGATCCGCGTTGGGATGGCGCTCGGTGGAGAGCACGCGCGCCACCACCACCTTGTTGAAGGGCGGCGCAACGGGGCCGACCTCTTCCACTTCCAGCCCGGCCATGGTCAGGCTGTGCGAGAGCGCATCGGTGGAGATCTTGTCGGGATTGACGAAACTGCGAAGCCAGGATTCCGAGAATTGCATGGCGCTTCTGATCCGGTAAGTATTCTGTTCTGTGGTGTCGGTGACGATGTGCTCTGGCGCGCGTACGCGCCTCAGGCGAACTGGCGCAGGAAACGCGCGTCGCCTTCGAAGAACAGGCGCAGATCGTTGATGCCGTAGCGGAGCATGGTCAGGCGTTCAAGGCCGGAACCGAAGGCAAAGCCGATATAGCGCTCGGGGTCCAGGCCCATATTGCGCAGCACGTTGGGGTGCACCTGGCCCGAGCCGGAAATCTCCAGCCACTTGCCATTACCGAAGGCCATGTCGATTTCCGCCGACGGCTCGGTGAACGGGAAGTACGAGGGGCGGAAACGCACCTGGATGTCATCGCGCTCGAAGAACTTGCGCAGGAAATCGGTGTACACGCCCTTCAGATCCGCAAAGCTCACGTCGTCGCCGATCCACAGCCCTTCGACCTGGTTGAACATCGGCGAGTGCGTGGCATCGCTGTCGACGCGGTAGGTACGGCCCGGGCAGATCACCTTGATCGGCGGCATCTCGCGGCCCTTGTACTTCTCCACGTGCATGCGTGCGTAGCGCACCTGCATCGGGCTGGTGTGGGTACGCAGCAGCAGCAGCTTGCCTTCGCTGTCGCGGCCGTCCACGTAGAAGGTGTCCTGCATCGAACGGGCCGGATGGTTGTCCGGGTTGTTCAACGCGGTGAAGTTCATCCAGTCGGTTTCGATCTCGGGGCCATCGGCCACGTCGAAGCCGACCGAGCCGAAGATCTGCTCGACCCGCTCCCAGGTACGCATCACCGGATGCAGGCTGCCGCGGGCAACGGCCCGGCCCGGCAGCGTGACGTCGATGGCCTCGGCGGCCAGCCGCGCGTTCATCAGCGCATCGGCCAGCGCCTGGCGGCGCGCCTGCAGCGCGGCCTCGACCTGCTGCTTGGCCTGGTTGATGCGCGCGCCTTCGCTCTTGCGCGTTTCCGGGTCGAGCTTGCCAAGGCTCTTGAGCAGCTCGGTGAGCGCGCCGGTCTTGCCGAGAAAGCGGGCTTTCTCGTTTTCCAGCGTGGCGTTGTCGTTGGCTGCAGCGAAGGCGGCCTGGGCGTCGGCGACGATTTGATCCGGATCCAGAGACATGGCGGCGGTCGGCGATAAATTTGGCGTCCGGGTCACGCTGGGCCCGGGCGTGGGTTGGCACTAGGTGCGATGTGGGTGCAGAGTCCGCGCGGCACCGGGGGCGGCGCGGGCTTCGTTTCGGATGTCGTCTACGATGCAAAACGGCATTCGAAATAAAAACGGGGCTCGGTGAGGAGCCCCGTTTCTGCAGGTCCGGCTGAATCGCCGTCGCGGCGACGAGCGCTGCTCAGGCAAATTCAGCGGAAATGCTGTCGACCTTGCGGTCGGTGCTTGCCCGGGAAGCCACGCTAGACACTAGCGCGGCACCCCGGAGCCGGCATCAGGCAACGGTGGCTTTCACCTGGTTGACGATGGCGGCAAAGGCAGGCTTGTCATGGATAGCCATGTCCGACAGCACCTTGCGGTCCAGCTCAATCGAAGCCCGCTTCAGGCCGTTCATGAACACGCTGTAGGTCATGCCATGCTCACGCGAAGCAGCATTGATACGCGCAATCCAGAGAGCGCGGAATACGCGCTTCTTGTTGCGGCGATCGCGGTATGCGTACTGGCCAGCACGCATGACTGCCTGCTTGGCGATACGGTAGACGTTATTGCGGCGGCCGCGGAAACCCTTGGCAGCGACGATGACTTTCTTGTGGCGGGCCCGTGCAGTGACCCCACGTTTTACTCGAGGCATGTAATGCTCCTTTCGTTTTCGTTAGGGTTATGCGTAAGGCATCATTGCGCGAACGGACTTCAGGTTCGTCTCATGGACGTCCTGGGTGCCGCGCAACTGGCGCTTGTTCTTGGTGGTCTTCTTGGTCAAGATGTGACGCTTGAAGGCCTGGCCACGCTTGAACGAACCATTCGGACGCGCAGTAAAGCGCTTGGAGGCGCTTTTCTTGGTCTTCATCTTCGGCATGAAATACTCCAGCTTCTATGACATGCATGCAGGTGGCCAGCTGGCGCCGACACTTGCAAAACCCGCATCCACTTATTGTTGCGCTAAAGCCGCGTGCGGCCTCTGCGCTGCTTTCGCACGACGCCGCGCCCGGAGGGATTCCCCTCCGGGCCGCGGCGACGCGCAAAATCTTACTTCTTCTTCTTGGGAGACAGCACCATCACCATCTGGCGGCCTTCCATCTTCGGCATCTGCTCGACCTGGCCAACTTCTTCAAGGTCCGCCTTCAGGCGTTCGAGCACACGCGCGCCGATTTCCTGGTGCGCCATCTCACGGCCGCGGAAACGCAGCGTGATCTTGGTCTTGTCGCCGTCTTCGAGGAAGCGCTTCAGGTTGCGCAGCTTGACGTTGTAGTCGCCATCATCCGTACCCGGCCGGAACTTGACTTCCTTGACCTGGATGATCTTCTGCTTCAGCTTGGCGTCGTGCGCGCGCTTGGCTTCCTCGTACTTGAACTTGCCGTAATCCATGATACGGGCAACCGGCGGCACCGCTGTAGGAGCGATTTCCACCAAGTCCAAGTCCTTATCCTCAGCCAGGCGGAGCGCGTCCATGAACTTGACGATGCCGAGCTGCTCGTTATCAACCCCGACCAGGCGCAATTCGGGTGCGCTGATTTCGCGATTGATGCGATGACCTTTGTCTGTAGCGATGTTGCGTTACCTCAAGAAGACAAAAAACAAGCCGTGCTCATCCCATCAGGCTTTGCTGGCAACGTCCTGTTGCAGACGCTCCACAAACGCGGAAACGGGCATAACGCCCAGATCCACGTTGCCACGGGCACGCACGGCCACTTGACTGGCATCCCGTTCTTTGTCGCCCACTACCAGGAGGTAGGGAATCTTCTGAACGGAATGCTCGCGGATTTTATACGTAATTTTCTCGTTACGCAAATCCGCCTTAGCCCTAAATCCTTGTTTTTGCAGCAGTTGCACGACGTTTTCGGCATATTCCGCCTGCGAGTCGGCAATATTCAGCACCACGACCTGCTCCGGAGCCAGCCAGGCAGGCAGCGCGCCGGCATGGTTTTCCAGCAAGATGCCCAGGAAGCGCTCGAAAGAGCCCAGGATGGCCCGGTGCAGCATGACCGGGCGCTTGCGCGAGTTGTCTTCCGAGACGTATTCGGCATCCAGGCGCTCCGGCAGCACCAGGTCCAGCTGCAGCGTGCCGCATTGCCAAGACCGGCCGATGGCGTCCTTGATATGGTATTCTACCTTGGGGCCGTAGAAGGCGCCCTCGCCCGGCAGCTCTTCCCACTCCACGCCGCAGGCGCGCAGCGCCAGGCGCAGGCCTTCCTCGGCATGGTCCCAGACCTCTTCGGAACCGGCGCGCTGGTCAGGGCGCAGCGACAGCTTGACGGCAATGTCCTTGAAGCCGAAATCGTCGTACACGGAGAACGCCAGTTCGTTGAAGGCCTTGGCCTCCGCAACGATCTGCTCTTCCGTGCAGAAAATGTGCGCATCATCCTGCACAAAGCCGCGCACACGCATCAGGCCATGCAGCGCACCCGAGGGCTCGTTGCGATGGCAGGCGCCGAACTCGGCCAGGCGCAGCGGCAGGTCGCGGTACGAGCGCAGGCCGTGATTGAAAATCTGCACATGGCCGGGGCAGTTCATTGGCTTGATCGCGTAGTCGCGCTTCTCCGACTCCGTGACGAACATGTTCTCCTTGTAGTTCTGCCAGTGACCCGACTTCTCCCACAGCGAACGATCCATCACTTGCGGTGTGCGCACCTCTTCATAGCCAGCCTGCGTCAGGCGGCCGCGCATGTACTGCTCCACCGCCTGCCACACCTGCCAGCCCTTCGGGTGCCAGAACACCATGCCCGGCGCCTCTTCCTGCAGATGGAACAGGTCGAGCAGCTTGCCCAGCTTGCGGTGGTCGCGCTTCTCGGCCTCTTCCAGCATGTGCAGGTAGGCTTCCTGGTCTTCCTTCCTGGCCCAGGCCGTGCCGTAGATGCGCTGGAGCATCTCGTTCTTGGCGTCGCCGCGCCAGTAGGCGCCAGCCACCTTCATCAGCTTGAAGACCTTGAGCTTGCCCGTGGACGGCACGTGCGGGCCACGGCAGAGGTCGACGAACTTGCCTTCGCGGTACAGGCCGATCTCCTGGTCCTGCGGAATCGAGGCGATGATTTCGGCCTTGTACTTCTCGCCCATCGACTCGAACAGCTTCACGGCTTCATCGCGGCTCCAGACCTCGCGCGTTACCTTCTCGTCCTTCTTGGCGAGCTCGGCCATCTTCTTCTCGATGGCAACCAGGTCCTCGGGCGTGAAGGGGCGCTTGTAGGCGAAGTCGTAGTAGAAGCCGTTCTCGATCACCGGGCCGATCGTCACCTGCGCCTCGGGATACAGTTCCTTGACGGCGTAGGCCAGCAAGTGGGCCGTCGAGTGACGGATCACATCAACGCCGTCGGCATCCTTGTCCGTGACGATGGCGAGAGCTGCATCGCGCTCGATGAGGAAGCTGGTGTCGACCGTCTGACCATCCACCTTGCCCGCGAGGGCAGCCTTGGCCAGGCCTGAGCCAATGCTCTGCGCCACTTCGGCCACCGTCACCGGGCCGGGAAATTCGCGTCGGGAACCATCCGGCAGCGTGATTGCGATCATCTTGCACCTCATCAGAATTCCACCCGCCGGCGCCGTTGCGCCAGCAAGCGAATAAAAAGCATCTTGTAGCGCCGGGCTCATGCCACTTTGTCAAAAATCAGCATGGCCCCGGCAGCGGGGACTTCGCTCGGATCCACCCACGGGCGATCGAGCAGGATAGCAGGGAGCCAAGAAGCGACAGACGAAAAAAAACGCAGCCAAGGCTGCGTTGTTTTTCGATTCAACCCCAATCCACCGGGTCCGAAGGCGCACCTCGACTACTGTCGCTAATTAGCGGTAGTAGTTCGCTGTGTCTTGAACATGGCGCCTTTTCCGTTCCAGGTTATCGGGATCAACCGGACTGCTTCGGTACTGCTTGATTTACTGCTTTTACCTCTACTGCTTTAACACTTACTGCTATGCGTTGGTAGGCTCGATTGGACTCGAACCAACGACCCCCACCATGTCAAGGTGGTGCTCTAACCAGCTGAGCTACGAGCCTACGGAGAACGAAAGTATAGCATCACTTTCTTTTCGCCTGCAAGACCCCCACCACATCTTCGATCAAACCGAGTGCGCGTTGCAGTTGCGTGGCCTCCGAAACCTCGGCGGTGAACTGCATCCGCGCGACGCCTTTGCTCGATAGCGTCTTCACGCCGGTGACGTTGATCTTCTCGCGCGACAGCACTTCGGAGATGTCGCGCAGCAGCCCTTGCCGGTCGATCGCCTCCACCTGGATGTCGACCGGATACACGGCATCGCTGCGCTTGCCCCACTCGGTATGGATCACGCGCTCCGGCGCGCGCGCCGAGAGCTGCCCGAAGGTGTGGCAGGTGCGGCGATGAATGGAGACGCCGCGCCCGCGCGTGACAAAGCCGACGATCTCGTCCGGCGGTGCGGGCTTGCAGCATTTGGACATCTGCGTGAGCAGCGAATCCACGCCCACCACCAGCACGCCGCTCTTGGCGCCGCGCGCCACGCTGGTGGCGCGGCTCTTCTTGGTGACGGCCTCTTCCTCGCTCTGCACCACCGCGGCTTCGCCCTCGGGGTGCCGCAGCGCCTGCTCCACATGCCGCAGGCTGAACTCATCCTTGGCGACCGCGGCGAACAAATCGTCCGGCGTCTTGAAGCCGAGCCGCGTGGCAAGGTCATCCAGGTTGACCGCGGTCTTGCCCTCGCGCTGCAAGGTCTTGTCGATCAGCGCGCGGCCTTGCGACATGGTCTCCTGCGAGTCCAGCGCATTGAACCAGGCCCGCACCTTGGCGCGCGCCCGTGGGCTGGCCAGGTAGCCCAGTTCCGCGTTGAGCCAGTCGCGCGACGGCCCGCCCTGCTTGACGGCGATGATGTCCACCGTCTGCCCGTTCTTGAGCGGCGTGTTCAGCGGCACCATGGTGCCATCCACGCGTGCGCCGCGGCAGCGATGACCGAGGTCCGTATGCAGGTAATACGCAAAATCCACCGGCGTGGCGCCCTGCGGCAGCGCCACCACGCGTGCCTGTGGCGTCAGCACATAGATGTGGTCGTCGATGGCCGCGTGCTTGAGCTGCTCCCACGGCGATTCGTCGTGCGCCACCGAATGATCGGCGTCGTCCTTCCACGCCAGCAGCTGGCGCAGCCACGCGATCTTCTCGTCGTAGCGCTCGCTGGCGGAGAACTGGCCACTGTAGCCCTTGCTGCCCGCTTCCTTGTAGCGCCAGTGCGCGGCCACGCCGTACTCGGCGAAATGATGCATCTCCTGGGTGCGGATCTGCACCTCGAAGGCGCGCCCGTCGTCGCCGATCACCACCGTGTGCAGCGACTTGTAGCCGTTCGACTTGGGCCGGGAAATATAGTCATCGAACTCGCGCGGGATCGGCTGCCAGATATGGTGCACGATGCCCAGCACGGTGTAGCAATCCTTGATGTCCTCGACGATCACGCGAAACGCGCGCACGTCATAGAGATCGGCAAAGTCGAGCTCCTTGCCGCGCATCTTCTTCCAGATGCTGTAGATATGCTTGGGGCGCCCGCTCACCTCGGCGCGGATGTCGGCCGATGCCAGCTCGGACTGCAGCCGCGCGATGGCGCTGGCGATATAGCCTTCGCGCTCGATGCGTTTTTCGTCGAGCAGTCGCGCGATGCGCTTGTAGGTGTCAGGTTGCTCGAAGCGGAATGCCAGGTCCTCCAGCTCCCACTTCATCTGCCAGATCCCCAGCCGGTTGGCCAGCGGCGCGTAGATGTCCAGCGTTTCGCGCGCAACGCCCGGCAGCGGCTGCGCCTTGACCAGCGCCAGCCAGCGCAGCGTCTGCAGGCGCGAGGCGAGGCGCACCAGCACCACGCGGATGTCCTGCGCGAAGGCCAGCAGCATCTTGCGCAGCGCCTCCACCTGCTCCTGGCGCGCGGCGATTTCGTCCTTGGTGGTCTCGGGCGCGCCGCTGTGGCCCACCGCGATCGCGCCGATGCGCAACAACTGCCGCACGCCCTTGACGAGCCCCGCCACCTCTTCGCCGAAGAGCGGTTCGATTTCCACTTCGCTGCCAGGCACGAACGCGGCCAGCGCAAACAGGCAGGCCGCCGCGCGCGCGGCATCGTCGACGCGCAGGCCATCGAGAATGCGCAGCATGCCCTCGGCATGCGAGAGCACGGTTTCGCCGGTGGGCAGCAACGCGGCGCCGCCGCGCTCGCGCACGAACGCCACGGCGCGCTCCACCAGCCCGGCATCGGGTGTGCCGGCAATCTGCCCGGTCAGGTCAGTCGACGTCACCATCTCGCTGCCCCGGCCTCACTTGAGCGCGGCGGTGACCACCACTTCGATCAGGTATTGCGGATTGGCCAGGCGTGCCTCCACGGTGGCGCGCGGGGGCGTATTGCCCTGCACCACCCACTCGTCCCAGACCTCGTTCATGATGCCGATCTGGTCGACGTCGGTGAGGAAGATCTGGCACGAGAGAATCCGGCTCTTGTCGCTGCCGGCTTCGTTCAGCAGGCGCTCGATATGGCCCAGCACCTCGCGGGTCTGGCCACGCAGGTCCGCGGTGGGATCGACTTCCGGCACCTGGCCGGCGAGGTAGACCACGCCATTGTGGATCGCGTATTCAGACAGGCGCTTGCCCACATGGGCGCGCTTCAGTTCATTGGTACTCATGGCAATACTTTAGTCGTCGGGTAAAACATCAAAGGCATCGGATCCGGGCCGCGGCCGCATCAAGCTTCAAACCTCAGGCCGCACCCAGGAAAAACTGCTTGGCGATAGCCACTTGCGCGGGATCGATGAACGTCGGGGCATGCCCCACATCCGGCACCTCCACCGAGGTCACGTTGCGCCCGCGCGCCACCATCTCCGCCACCGTCTCGCGCGTGAGCAGGTCGGACTGCGCGCCGCGCACCACCAGCGTGGGCGCCTGGATGGCCTCGAACATCTGCCACAGCGCCACTTCGCCGGCGCTCACCTGCTCGGGCGTGGTTTCGCGGAACGGCAGCGCCATCGCCAGATCGTAATGCAAGCCCCATTCCAGGCCTTCGGCACCCTGCACCGGCTTGAGGATGGCGCCGTTGAGCTCGCGCCATTGCTCGGGCGTGTGACGGCCAAAAGACGCGCTGATGGTCTGCAGGTACGCCAGGCCTTCCTCGAAGGTCTTGAAGCGCACCGGCAGGCCCAGGTAAGCGCCGATCCGCTCCACCGCCGAGGCGGCGATGCGCGGGCCCACGTCGTTGAGCAGCAGCTTGCGCACCGGCGACTTGGGCAGCCCCGCCAGGCCCATGCCGATCAGGCCGCCCATCGAGGTGCCGAACCAGTCGAGCTGCTCGACATTGAGCCGGGCGATCAGGGTGACCATATCGGACACATACTGCGGCACCACGTAGCGGCGCGGGTCCGCGAGCCAGTCCGAGCGGCCGCGCCCGACCACGTCGGGGCACACCACGCGGTACTCGCCGCACAGGGCGGCGGCCACCGTGTCGAAGTCACGGCCGGTGCGCGTCAGGCCATGCACGCACATCAGCACCCGGGGATTGGTGGGCTCGCCCCATTCGTGATAGGCCATGCGGTGAAGGCCCGCCGGGCTGATGCACTGGACGAAGCCGAGGCGCGGACTGACTGACGACATCTGAACTCCCTGGCAAGACGGTAGCAAGAACGGCGCCGCCGGCATGGCGGCGCCCGGGTTGGGCAAAGCTGGATTGTACGCTGCAGCAGTTACAATGCCACAGCATCGGGGTTCTCGCCGCCATGCCTTTGCCGCTGGCGCGCGACGGGTCCTTCGCGCAGTCCAAATCCAACGTCCAAAACACTCCGACGAAGAGGCAAACATGCTTAAAGGCAAGACGGCACTGGTCACGGGTTCCACCAGCGGTATCGGGCTCGGCATCGCTCAGGCGCTCGCCGCCCAGGGCGCCAACATCATCGTCAACGGCTTCGGCGACTCGGACGCCGCCAAGCGCGAGATCGCGCAGGCCGGCGCGGGTATCCGCGTGGGCTATCACGGCGCGGACATGAGCAAGTCCGCCGAGATCGAGGACATGATGCGCTACGCCGACGCGGAATTCGGCGGCGCCGACATCCTGGTCAATAACGCCGGCATCCAGCACGTGGCCAATATCGAGGACTTCCCGCCCGAGCGCTGGGACGCGATCATCGCCATCAACCTGACCTCCGCCTTCCACACCACCCGCCTCGCCCTGCCCGGCATGAAGCGCAAGGACTGGGGCCGCATCATCAATATCGCCTCCGCCCACGGGCTGGTGGCCTCCGCGCAGAAATCCGCCTACGTGGCCGCCAAGCACGGCATCGTCGGCCTGACCAAGGTCACCGCGCTGGAAACCGCGCAGACCGGCGTGACCGCCAATGCGATCTGCCCGGGCTGGGTGCTGACCCCACTGGTGCAAAAGCAGGTGGAAGCGCGCGCCCAGAAGGACGGCATTCCCGTTGAGCAGGCCAAGCACGAACTGGTGATCGAGAAGCAGCCTTCCGGCCAGTTCGTCACCCCCGACGAGCTTGGCGCGCTGGCCGTGTTCCTGGCCAGCGACGCGGCCCGCCAGGTGCGCGGCGTGGCCTGGAACATGGATGGCGGCTGGGTGGCGCAATGAGCGCAATGACAGGAAAGCCACAAACCATGCAACGACGCCACTTTCTCCGTGCCCTGGCCATGGGCGCCACCGTCTCGCTGGGGCTGCGCGCCGGCGCGAGCGCCGCCGCGGCACCGCTCGCCATCGAGGTCTACAAGAGCCCGCAATGCGGCTGCTGCGAGGGCTGGGTCGAGCACCTGCGCGCGAACGGCTTTGCCGTGACCGTGCGCGACGTGGAAGACACCGGCGTCTATCGCGCCCGCTTCGGCATTCCCGAGCGCTTCGGCTCCTGCCATACCGGCCGCATCGCAGGCTATGCGGTCGAAGGCCCCGTGCCCGCTGCCGACATCAAGCGGCTGGTGGCCAGCAAGCCCAAGGCCGTGGGCCTGGCGGTGCCCGCCATGCCGGTCGGCTCGCCGGGCATGGAACAGGGCTCGCGCAAGGACCCGTTCGATGTCCTGCTGGTCCGCGCCGATGGTGGCGCATCGGTCTTCGCCAGCTACAACAAGCGCAGCACCTGAAAATGGCCAAGGCGCTCAGGCGCCGTGAATAAAAAAACCCCGCGAACGCAAGCTCGCGGGGTTTTTTACTACGGCAGCAGCGGATCAGAGCAGCGGTGCGCCCGTCTTGCTCTGGATCTCCTCGCGGCTCACGCCCGGCGCGGTCTCCACCAGCTTGAGGCCGGCTTCGGTCACGTCGATCACGCCGAGGTCCGTGATGATGCGGTTGACCACGCCCACGCCGGTCAGCGGCAACGCGCACGACGCCAGGATCTTGATGTCCTCGCTGCCGTCCTTCTTCTTGGCGGTGTGTTCCATCAGCACCACCACGCGGCCCACGCCGGCCACCAGGTCCATCGCGCCGCCCATGCCCTTGACCATCTTGCCCGGGATCATCCAGTTGGCCAGGTCGCCCTTCTCGCTGACCTGCATGGCGCCCAGGATGGCCAGGTTGATATGGCCACCGCGAATCATCCCGAAGGAATCCGCCGAGGAGAAGATCGACGAGCCCGGCAGGGTGGTCACGGTCTGCTTGCCGGCGTTGATCATGTCGGCGTCGACCTCGGCCTCGGTCGGGAACGGGCCGATGCCCAGCAGGCCGTTCTCGGATTGCAGCCACACTTCCATGCCTTGCGGGACATGGTTGGCCACCAGCGTCGGCAGGCCGATGCCCAGGTTCACATAGAAGCCATCCTGCAGCTCGCTCGCGGCGCGCGCCGCCATTTCGTCACGTGTCCATGCCATGATGTTTCTCCTTAGCCCGCGGCACGCACGGTGCGCTGCTCGATGCGTTTCTCGGGGTTGGCGTTCAGCACGATGCGCTGCACGAAGATGCCCGGAGTGTGAACCTCATCCGGATCCAGCGTGCCGGTATCGACCAGGTGCTCGACCTCGACGATGGTGACCTTGCCCGCCATCGCGCACATCGGGTTGAAGTTGCGCGCGGTGCGGCGGAACACCAGGTTGCCGGCGCGATCCGCCTTGTAGGCCTTGACCAGGGCCACGTCGGCGGTCAGCGCGCGCTCCATCACGTACTGCTGGCCATCGAACTCGCGGATTTCCTTGCCGTCGGCCACGATGGTGCCCACGCCGGTCTTGGTGAAGAAGGCCGGGATGCCCGAGCCGCCGGCGCGCAGCTTCTCGGCCAGCGTGCCCTGCGGGGTGAACTCCAGCTCCAGTTCGCCGGCCAGGTACTGGCGCTCGAACTCCTTGTTCTCGCCCACGTACGACGAAATCATCTTCTTGATCTGGCGCGTGGCGAGCAGCAGGCCCAGGCCGAAACCGTCCACGCCAGCGTTATTCGAGATGCAGGTAAGCTGCTTGGCGCCGCTGTCGCGCAGCGCGGCAATCAGCGCCTCCGGGATGCCGCACAGACCGAAACCGCCAACCGCGATCGTCTGGCCGTCGCGAACGACGCCCGCGAGCGCCTCCGCGGCGCTGGCGTAGACCTTGTTCATGTTTGCTCCTTCCTCGGTGATTTCCTGTCATTGCGCCCGCCTCCGGGTGATGCCGGCGAGTCACGCAGGGAAATTGTAACGGTACAATCGGACGGAGATCGTCCGGCTGCCAACCGTCCGACAGCATACGCAAGCGTTGCATCCCACGCCAATACGTACAATTACATAAGCAAATGCCCGCTATCGACTACCAGACCGCCTTCCAGCTCGCCCCGGTCGGCCTCGTGCTGTCGCGCGAGCGCATGATCGAGGATTGCAACGACGAGCTCTGCCGCATCTTCGGCACCACGCGGGGCGCCCTGATCGGCGAGTCGTTCCAGGTACTCTATCCCACCGCCGACGAGTTCGAACGCACGGGCGCGCGCATCGTGCCGATCATGAACGCCAAGGGCACCTATTCCGACGAGCGCATCATGAAGCGCGCCGGCGGCGACCTGTTCTGGTGCCATGTCACCGGGCGCGCGCTGGACCGCCGGCAGCCGCTGGGCGCCGGCATCTGGACTTTCGAGGACCTTTCGCAGAAGCGCCCGGTCACCGCCGAGCTGACGGCGCGCGAGCGCGACATCGCCGCGCAGCTGGTGGACGGCAAGACCAGCAAGCAGATCGGCAAGCTGCTGTCCATCAGCCCGCGCACGGTGGACATCTACCGGGCCCGGCTGATGAAGAAGTACGGGGCCCATACCTCGGTCGACCTGGTGCAGCGCCTGGTCAACCACTAGTCCGCGGACTAGGGCCACTGCCCTACTCCATCAGCGCCCGGAGCGCCGCCGGCACGGGCACCGATTTCTCGGCCTCGTAGTCGCACCAGACCACCTTGGCGCCGCCCTCGGCATACACCACGTCCGGCTGGTCGGTGCGCAGTATCTCCATGCGGGTCTCGAAGCTCGTGCGGCCCAGCTCGCCGGCAAACATCCGGCATTCGATATCCCCGGGATAGCGCAACTGCTTCAGGAAGCTCATGTGGGCGTTGATGATGACCGGCCCGCAACCGCTGGCATCCTTGCCGCCGTGGCCAAGCGACTCGAACCAGGCGATGCGCGCCTGTTCCAGGTAGCGGAAGTAGACCGTGTTGTTGACATGGCCCATGGCGTCCATGTCGCCCCACCGGATGGGCATGCGCAGAGTGAATACGGGTTTCATGGACCCGAGCCTACCACGGCGACGCCCCGTTTCCTCTCGGCGGAAACGACGGTTCCGCCGCGCCGAGCCAGGGATGTCGTCTCAGTCGTCGATCAATTGTCGATCAAGCGGGCGTGCCCGGGGAGTTCGAAGCGCATTTCGGGCGGCAGGAAGGCCACCGCGTTCGGGCGCAGGTCGATATCCGGCGCGGGGGGAAGCGGCGGGTCGCCGGCCTCGGCGCGCGGATGCAGGATGCTGCTGGCGTATGCGGCAGGGGCGGCCAGTACGGGCGCGGCGCGGGGCCGCCTGGATGGCGGCCCCGCAAGGGCAACCGCTTGCGTGCGGGGCGCCGCATGGGCGTCCGGCAACGCCACCATGCCCAGTGCGCGGCTTTCACGGACCCGCACCCGGTCCCGCGGGTCCATGATCTTGGGTTCGTCGATGGCGGACGGGGCGGTCTGCGGGCTGGCGCTTTCCGCCAGCGAGGGCGCGAAAGGCTCGGGCGGCGCGAGCGGAGCCTCCGCTGCCACGGCCGCCGGGATGTCGGCCTGCGCTTCGGCCGCTGCCGAAGCGGCCAACGGATTGGGCTTGGTCCTGGGCTCAGGGCTCGCCAGCATGACCGCGGCGAACCATGCGAGCAGCACGGCCGCAGCACCGCCGAGGGCGCCGGTGGCCATTCCCCGCTGGCGTTCGCGGCGCAATGCCTGGGCATGGACAGGCCGCCGTGGCCACGAGATGGTCCCGGATGGCCTCGCTGCGCAATGTCTTCAGCGTGTCGCGCACATCGAAACTCGTCCCCCACGGGGGCGGCACATCGAGCGTGGGAGGCGGAGATGGAGACGGGTATGGGGAACGGGACACGGGGAAACGAGACACGGCTCACCTCTGCAGCGCATGCGAGACCCGGCCGCGCCGGCCTATCCGGACGATAGCGGGTCAGCGAAAAATCATAGCGCCGCAGTCCCTGCGGAGAAATCAGACGGATCTCTTTCTGGGTACGGAAAATTCCTCAATCGGGACCTGCAAGCAAGTGCGTGACAAGGAACGGGGGCGAGCGTGGGCCATCCTGGCCGTAGGAGAAAGACCGGACAACCGGCGGCGTGGGCCGCCGGCATGGCAAAGTGACTTACTGGCGGCGGGCGGGGCGGTTGCCATCCGGCACCTGGCCGGGAACGGCGAGGCCGGAGTCCGCCAGCGACGACTCCATGCGGCGAATCTGCTGCTGCAGCTGCTCCAGGCGGATACGCGAGGCACGGCTTTCGATTTCCGCGCTCTGGACCTCGGCGCGAGACGCCTTCTGCTCCTCGGCGATGCGCTGGCGCTGTGCCTGCATCACGCGCACATCCTCATTGAGCGCATTGGCGCGCGCCTCAGTTTCCTGCAAAGCCTTGTCGAATGCCCGCTTCTGCGAAGCCAGCACCTGGCGGCGGATATCGTCGCTGGCCCAGGTTGCACTTTGCTGGGTCACCTGGCGATAAGCCTGCTCGGCCGGGCCGATCGATTCGAATCGGAACACCCGCCACAGGTTCTTCTGGTAGAACAGCGCCACGTAGCAAACCACCTGGTCGTCCGCCAGCATCAGCGTGGTGCCGTAATCGCCGTTGTAGCTGGTCCGCAGCTCACGCACCGACCGGTCGCGCAGGCGCTGCTGGAGCTCCGATACCAGTCCCAGTGACGAGGCGGAGGCCTGGGGACCGCTAGCGATGGCCGTCAGCGGCGCCGGTGCGGCGAAGGGAGGTATGGGCTCGCCCGCTGCCAGTACGCCGGAGGCGGACAAGGACAGGGCCAAGCCGATGAGGCTGGCAAGCAAGGGGGCGCGGCAGGAATGATTCAACATGGCGTTCCGGCTTGGACAGGCACGATGGTTCAAGAAAATCGGGGTGCGCCATGCGACACCCGGACTGGGCGATGATGCGCTTCGCGCACCCCGCCGATCGCGGATTGTAACAAGCTTGCCCGCCTCAGGCCGCTTTTTGTAACAATTGCCAGCATGACGGTGCCATTCCCGCAACACCCCCGGGCGGTGGGGGAGCATTGACGCCGCCCCCAGCGCTCCGGCCCCGGCTCAGCGCTTGGCGATGGAGGCTTCCGCCTTGCTCACCAGCTCCACGCCGATCTGCTTCTTCCACTTCTCATAGACCTTGCCGGTAGCCTTGCGGAAGGCGTCGTGCTCGGCCGGCGTCAGTTGCGAAACCTTGACGCCATGGGCTTCCATGTCCTTCCAGCCCGGCGCGCCCGCCTCCACCAGGCCCTTGCGGGCCAGTGCCGTTTCCTGCTTGCCGGCGTCGATGGCAGCTTGCTTGACGATCTCGCGGTCGGCCGGGGTCCAGCTTTCCCAGATCTGCTTGTTGACCACGAAGATCAGCGGGTCGGCCACGTAGCCCCAGGTGGTCACGTACTTCTGGCCCACCGTGTAGAGCTTGGCGGCTGCGAACACCGATTGCGGATTTTCCTGGCCATCCACCGCGCCCGAGGCCATGGCCGGCTGCGCGTCGGCCCAGCTCATCTGGGTCGGGTTGGCGCCGAGCGCATTGAAGGTCTCGATATACAGCGGCGAGCCCACCACACGCAGCTTCATGCCCTTCAAATCTTCCGGCTTGCGGATTTCGCGCTTGGAGTTGGAGACTTCGCGAAAGCCGTTCTCGCCCCAGGCCAGCGGCACCACGCCGGACTTGTCCAGGGTCGCGAAGATCGACTTGCCGACTTCGCCTTGCGTAAGCGCATCCAGTGCCTTGTAGTCGGGCATCAGGAACGGCAGCGAGAACAGGTTCAGTTCCTTGACCTGCGGCGACCAGTTGATGGTCGAGCCGACCGCCATGTCAATCACGCCCTGGCGGATCGCCGAGAACTCGCGGGTCTGGTCGCCGGCCACCAGCGAGGTGCCCGGGTACAGCTTGATGTTGATGCGGCCGCTGGTGCGCTGGCGCACCAGGTCAGCCCAGATCTCGCCGCCTTTACCCCACGGGAAGGCCGGGCCGAGCACCAGCGACATCTTGTATTCGGCTTTGTAGCTCTGCGCCATGGCGCCAGCGGGCGCGAGGGCGGCAGCGGCGATGGTGGCTGCCAGCGACAGCATCAAGGCACGACGTTTCATGCGTTCTCTCCTCTCAGGATCTGTTGTGTGTTTCTTATGGGCAACGAAGACTTCAATACGTCAATACGTCGATACTTCAATAACCGAGGTAGTCAGGCAGCCAGGTCGCCAGCGGCGGGAAGGCCAGCACCATCAGCATGGCGACGAACATCGCCAGCAGCATCCACACCACCCAGGGCACGGTCTCTTCCATGCGCACGCGCGCAATCCGGCACGAGACCATCAGGTTCACCGCCAGCGGCGGCGTGAACTGGCCGAGCGCCACCTTGAGCGTCAGCACCACGCCGAACCACACCGGGTTCCAGTGGAAGGCATTGGCGATCGGCAGCAGCAGCGGCACGAAGATCAGGAAGATGGAGATGCCGTCGAGGAACATCCCCACCGTCATCAGCAAGGCCACGATCAGCGCCAGCACGCCGTATTCGCCCAGTCCCGAATGCGCGATGGCATTGGCCAGCGGATCGATCACGCCCAGCGTGGACAGCGCGTAGGCAAATATGCCGGCCAGCGCCACCACCAGCAGGATCACCGCGGAAGTCTCCGCCGCCTCCTGGAAGATCACGAACAAATCGCGCATGCCGATGCTGCGGTAGATCACCATGCCGACGAACAGGCCGTAGACCACCGCCACCACGGCGGCTTCGGTCGGCGTGAACCAGCCCGCGCGCATGCCGCCCAGGATCAGGAACGGCGCGACCAGGCCCCAGGCCGCTTCGCGCAGGCTCTTCCAGAACGGCGGACGCGGCAAGCCGGCCTCGATGGCGCCCATATTGTGCTTGCGCGCCAGCCAGACGGCCGGCACGATCAGCGCCACGCCGGCCAGGATGCCGGGGATCATGCCGGCGGCGAACAGTGCCGGCACCGAGGCGCCGGGCACCAGCACGCTGTAGATGATGAACGCAACGGACGGCGGGATCAGGATATCGGTCGCGGCGGCAGCGCCAACCACGGCCGCGCTGTACGCGCCGGGATAGCCGGCCCGCGACATCGCCGCGATCATCACCCCGCCCACCGCGGCCGCATTGGCCGGGCCGGAGCCGGAGATGCCGCCCAGGAACATCGCGACCAGGATGGCCACCAGCGGCAGCATGCCGGGACCGCGCCCGACGATGGCAATGGCAAAGGTCACCAGCCGCTGCGCCACGCCGGAACGGTCGAAGATCGAGCCGACCAGCACGAACATCGGGATCGCCAGCAGCGGGTACTTGCCCAGGCCGGCGTAGAAATTCTGCGGCACGGCCAGCAGGCCGAACATCTGGGTGTCCAGGTTGGACAGGCCAATTGCCACCAGGCCGCCGAGGCCCAGCGACACGCCGATCGGCACGCCCAGCATCATCAGGCCAAGGAACACCACGAACAGGGTAATGGCAATCAGCGTCATGGCGCGGCCTCCGAAGCCGCCACGCCATTCAGGCGCTCGGCATGCAGGGCCTTGAGCGCGCGCAGGTTGCGCACCGCTACGCCGAGCGCCCGCAGCGCGATGGCGGCGGACAGCACCGGCAGCCAGACCGAGTACCACCAGCTAGGCACGCCAATGCCCGGCGAGGTCTCGCCAAACGTGTATTCGTCCCACGCCACGCGAGCGCCCAGCACCGCCAGCGCGATGAACATGACCGCAACGGCCACCGCCGACAACACCGCCAGGCGCCGCTGCCGCGCCGCGCTGCCGCGATCGAAGAAGAACTCGATGCGGATGTTGCGGTCGCGCGCCACGGCCGCGCTGCCTGCCACGAGGGCCAGCACGATCATCAGGAAGACCGAGAATTCCTCGGTCCAGGCAAACGATTCATCAGTGAAATAACGGACCACCACGTTGGCGAAGGTGATGCACACCAGCAGCACCATGACGATCACGCCAACCCAGTCTTCAATCCGCGGCGATACCTTGAAGCCGCTGTCCTCTTGCTGGCTGGCGCCAGTCTCGTCCGGCATGGCCGTGACGTGTTTTGGGTCGGCATCGCGCCGCCCCTCCTGTTCTGCTTGCATCTCCCCGGCCTCCGGTCCGGTCCGCGCGGCGCCGCAGGCTGCGCGCGGATTTTCTCTTTGAATTATGTAAAGACTTAATCTCAAGACATGGCGGATTATGCCAAGACTTGCAGAACGCGCGGGAACTTTTGCTCCATTGCGCGCGTCGCGCCTGTTGGACAGGGGCACCCATGCGCCCCGCACTGGCTCGCGCCAACTGGCGGCCTTCGGGCCATTGGGGCGACCCGGCAGGTCATCGATTCCGCAAGGTGCCCAAGGGGACCGGATAAGCCCGGGAACCGAGAATCGCAGGCCCCGCCCCCGCTTTTGGCGCGGGCCAGGGCCGACCTGCCGGCAAGCGCACGCAAGGGTGCGCCGCCCCTTGCGACGGTCACACCATGCCGTCGTCGGCGGTGATGATCGCGCCGTTGATGAATGCCGACTGGTCGGACGCCAGCAGCAACAGCAGGCCGTCCAGGTCCTCGGGCTTGCCCACGCGCTTGCGGGGCAGCATCTGGATCAGTTTCTGGCCGGCGTCGGTGTCCCAATGGTGGTGGTTGATATCGGTATCGATATAGCCGGGGCAGATGGCGTTGACGTTGATGCCATGGCGCGCCCACTCCAGCGCCATCGACTTGGTCATGTGCACTACCGAGGCCTTGCTCATGCAGTACACGCCGATCTGCGACAGCACCTTGAGCCCGGCGACCGACGCGATATTGACGATGCGCGACTGCGGCAGCGGATTGCCGTTCTTCTCGGCGCCCTTGGCGCGCGCAATCATGCGCTTGGCCACTTCCTGCGCCACGAAGAAAGCGCCCCGGGTATTGGTGTCGAAGACGAAATCGAAGTCGTCGGGGGTCACGTCGGTCAGGCGCTGGGTGGTGGAGACGCCCGAGTTATTGACCAGGATGTCGATCGCACCGGCCTCGGTCTCGGCATGCGCCACCGCCGAGCGGATGCTGTCGTGGTCGGTCACGTCGAGCTGCACCACGTGCGCGCTGCCGCCCTCGGCCTCGATCGCGGCACGCAGCTCCTTGAGCCGCTCGGTGCGCCGCGACGCCAGGATGACCTTGGCGCCGGCGCTCGCCAGGACGTGGGCAAACCGCGTGCCCAGACCGCTCGAAGCGCCTGTCACCAGCGCGACCTTGCCTTCCAGATTGATCGACAAACCCATAATGGCCTCTATGTTCGGGAGCCCCCGGCGCCGCCTGCCATGGCCACGGCCAACGGGCGCTCCTCGCGAAATCTGCCTGCTGAAACCGAAGGCAGCATATCAAAAAAAAGAACGGTCGTTCCAAAAAAAATCTTGCCTGACCATGGCGAGTCCCGGACAATGCCGGAGATTCTAAGAACTCGGGCCACAAAGGGAAAGAGGAAAAACGCGCATGGCAGCCACGATTTAGCGCCCGCGCCGCCCCGCCCCTGCCCCAAGTTCCCCCCGATCATCGCATCCCCGGTACCACGAACACGGCATTTCCCACAATTGCGCGCAAGTTGCCAAGAATAGAGGGTTAGAGACAATGAATCAGCAACAGCTCCTGGAGCAGTACGGCCCCCGCGAGGCCATGGAATACGACGTAGTCATCGTTGGCGGCGGCCCCGCCGGCCTGGCAACCGCCATCCGCCTGAAGCAACTCGCCCAGGAGAAAGGCACCGAGGTCAATGTCTGCGTGCTGGAGAAGGGCTCCGAACCCGGCGCCCACATCCTGTCCGGCGCCATCATGGACCCGTGTGCGCTGAACGAGCTGATCCCCAACTGGAAGGAACTCGGCGCCCCGCTGAACCAACCGGTCGCTGAAGACAAGTTCCTGTTCCTCAACGAAACCGGTTCCAAGGCCACGCCGTCCGCCCTGCTGCCGGAATGCTTCCACAACCACGGCAACTACATCATCAGCCTGTCCAACTTCACGCGCTGGCTGGGGCAGCAGGCCGAAGGCCTGGGCGTCGAGATCTTCCCCGGCTTCCCCGCTGCCGAAGTGCTCTACAACGACGACGGCTCGGTCAAGGGCGTGGCCACCGGCAACCTGGGCATCAACAAGGAAGGCGAGCCTACCGAGAACTTCCAGCTCGGCATGGAGCTGCACGCCAAGTACACCATCTTCGCCGAAGGCTCGCGCGGCCACCTGGGCAAGCAGCTGATCGCGAAATACAAGCTCGACGACGGCAAGGATCCGCAAAGCTACGGCATTGGCCTGAAAGAGCTGTGGGAGATCGATCCCGCCAAGCACCAGCCAGGCCTGGTGGTGCACACCGCCGGCTGGCCGCTGGACCCGGCCACCTACGGCGGTTCCTTCCTGTACCACATGGAAGACAACAAGGTCGCGGTGGGATTCGTGGTAGGCCTGGACTACACCAACCCCTGGCTGTCTCCCTTCGAGGAATTCCAGCGCTTCAAGACGCACCCGGAAATCCGCAAGTATTTCGAAGGCGGCAAGCGCATCAGCTACGGCGCGCGTGCCATCACGGCAGGCGGCCTGCTGTCGCTGCCCAAGACCGTATTCCCGGGTGGCGCCCTGGTTGGCTGCGACGCCGGCTACCTCAACGCCTCGCGCATCAAGGGCAGCCACGCCGCCATCAAGACCGGCATGATGGCCGCCGAAGCCGCCTACGATGCGCTGCAGGCCGGCCGCCAGCACGACGAACTCGCGGCCTACCCGACCGCCTTCGAGAACAGCTGGCTGCACAAGGAACTGCTGCAAGCCAAGAACTTCAAGCAGTGGTTCAAGAAGGGCCGCACCACCGCCACGCTGATGACCGGCATCGAGCAATGGCTGCTGCCCAAGCTGGGCATCCGCAACCCGCCCTGGACCATCCACCGCGAGAAGCCCGACCACGTCTACCTCAAGCCGGCGGCCGAGTGCCCGCAGATCGCCTATCCCAAGCCGGACGGCAAGCTGACCTTCGACCGCCTCAGCTCGGTGTTCATCAGCAACACCAACCATGAGGAAAACCAGCCGGCCCACCTGACGCTCAAGGATGCCAGCGTCCCCGTCAACGTCAACTGGGACAAGTTTGCCGGCCCCGAAAGCCGATACTGCCCGGCCGGCGTGTACGAATTCGTGCAGAACGAAGACGGCAAGGAACGCCTGCAGATCAACGCGCAGAACTGCGTGCACTGCAAGACCTGTGACATCAAGGATCCCACGCAGAACATCGTCTGGGTGACGCCGGAAGGCGGCGGCGGCCCGAACTACGTGGGCATGTAAGTTCGCCGCATGGCAAGAAAAACGGCACCGGATTCGGTGCCGTTTTTTTTGCCTCAGACCTGCGGGCTCGACGTCGCGGGCGACGCCAGCGAATCGTGGTAGAGCGGCTTGTCGTCCGCCACGCTCTGATACCAGCCGATCACATCGGCCACGCCGGCAATCAGCGTGATGAGTGCCGGTCCGGCGAGCGGCACCTGCCCGATCCCGTCGATCAGGGCAAGCACCACATCCGTCATGCCCCCAGCCTCGCGCGGCTTGCCGAGGGCGGTGGCCGCGGCCACGTCCAGGGGCGACATCCCGACCAGCAGGCGCGCACCGTCGGTGCCGGCGTCGCTGCTGGCAGGCTTGCCAGCGCTTGAGAAAGCTTCCAGCCCCAGCGCGCGCTCCTCCATCGACAATGTGCTCGCCTGGCCCGCTCCCTGCGCGACATTGCCCATGGCGGGCATGGCCACGGTCAGCAGGGCCGCCAGGATGGGCGCGCGCAGGCGCGCGCCGAAGCGCGGGTTCCGCTTCATGCTGTCTCCTCGTGATGGTGGTCGGACATCGGCATTCCGAAATGCCATATCCGCATTTTTGCAGGAGGACAGTAGAGACGAGGAAGCGGGCTTCGGGCAAGAGGCTGCGTTAGCAGGTTTACTCCAAACACCGGCATCAGGCGCTGACCTGCATGCTGGCGCCTGCCAGCAACTGCTCATAGATAAAGCACTGGAGCAGCGTCAGCTCGCGCTCGCCGAGCGCATCGAACGCAACGCCGAACGTGGGAAACTCCGCGTCGCCCTCGGCGGGCGACGCGTTACGCACCACGCCGTCGACCATGATCTCGCTGTCCAGCGCAGCGGTGCGCAGATGGAAGCACAAGCGCACCGCCGCGCCAGGCGCCGGCACCGCGCCGGCGATCTGGATCTGCGCGCCACCGGTGCTCAGGTCGGTCAGCAGCACCAGCCGGGCTGGCTGGTGAGAGGCCGGCGCATCGTCGTCCGTGCCGCCGGGATCCACCAGGTAGGCCGCCAGCCGTGTCGGCACGCGGGTCGCCTTGCGCACCGGCATCTGCTGCGGATCGGCCGGCGCCGACAACACCAGGTAACGGAAGGGACTGCGGCAGATCGCGGTCACCGTCGACTCGAAGCTGAGGATGGCGTGACCGGAAAAACCGCGCAGCAGCACCTTCTCGCCAGGCTGAAGCTGCAACTCCTTGCCGCCCAGCTGCGGCCAGGTCGCGAACAGGCCCTGCTCGACAAAGCCGATCAGCCGGCTGGCAGCGGCGCGCCCTGCCTGCCCCGGCGACTTGATCTGCAGCAGGGTGCCAACCTGCAGGCCGAGCGGCCCCACATTGGCAAACCGGCCGCTATCCACCGGCTCGCCCGGCTCGTCCTCCGGCCGGCACACCGTGCCATGCCGGAACACCAGCGCAACGTCGCGGTCCTCGGGGATCACGCTGCCGCTGCCGAGCACGAGGTTGCCCGCCTCGTCCAGCAAGGACCAGGGCAAGGGCTGGCCGACGGGGAGATCGTTAGGGGTAAGTGCAATCATGGGAAGCCCCGGTGAACGTCCAGGCAGCAGGCGTGGCAGATCCAACGGCGGCCACGGGAACGCACGAACGTACGGCCCGGCCACCACCTAGCGAGGCGCTCAGTGCACAGCGAGGCAGGCGCGGCTGCTGTGGGCTGCCGCGAGGTACCAGGTGAATAGCGCATCTCATTCAGCTTGCTATCGGCGCATTCCTAGTAAACCTTGAGGACGATCCGCAAATCCATGGCGCAGTCTTGCCTTGACGCCGCCCTGCTTTCCTCGCAAAATCCCACCACAAGCTGTCAGACAGCCTTACATATTTATCGATGACCGTCCTGAGCCGCCCCGCCTCGCTTGCCGCACGTATCGCCGACGCCCTGCGCGCCGACATCGCGGCCGGCCGTTTTGCCGCCGGCGCCCGGCTCCCGGCCGAAGCCGCCCTTGGCGAGACCTTCGGCGTGAGCCGCCCCATCGTCAGGGAGGCCATTGCACAGCTGAAGGCGGACGGGCTGCTGGTCACGCGCAAAGGCTCGGGCGCCTATGTATCGGACATGCCCGGCGGCCAGGTATGGCGCATGGCCCCCGAACTGCAAGGCGGCCCGACTCCAGCCCAGTTGTTCGAGTTGCGCATGGTGGTGGAATGCGCCTGCGCCGAAATGGCCGCGCTGCGCCGCACCGACGACGACCTGCGCGCCATCCACGCCGCGCTGTGCGCGATGCGCGAGCACGCTGAAGATTTCACCAGCGCCGCAGCCGCCGACGTGGCGTTCCACCACGCCATCGCGCAGGCCGCGCACAACCCCTGCTTTACCGGCCTGACCGATTTTGTTGGCCAGCACATGCTGGCGGCGCGGCAGACGGCTTGGGAAAACGCCGCGCGCTTTCGCGGCGGCTCGCAGGGCGCGGACAGCGAGCACGCCGCGCTTGTTGCGGCCATCGCCGCCGGCAACGCCAGCGCGGCGCGCCAGGCCGCCCGCCGGCACCTCGGTGCGGCGGCCAAGCGCATGGGGCTGACATTGAGCTAAGCCCTGGCGCAAGGCACAGGGCCAATCGACGGCACAACACAATCCAGGGACCCGCGGCACGCATGGCATGACAGGCGCCGGCCGCAACAGCAGAGAACAACAATGGAACAAGTAGATTGCGTGGTAATCGGCGCGGGCGTGGTTGGCCTGGCCGTGGCGAGACAACTGGCCATGCAGGGCCGCGAAGTCATCATCCTGGAAGCCGAGAACGCCTTCGGCACCATCACCAGCGCGCGCAACAGCGAAGTGATCCATGCCGGCATCTACTATCCGGCCGGCTCGCTCAAGGCAGCGATGTGCGTGCGTGGCAAGTCCATGCTGTACGACTACTGCGCCTCGCATCACATCCACCACCAGCGCTGCGGCAAGCTCATCGTCGCCACCACCGAGGCCCAGGTAGCCACGCTGGAAGCCATCCGCGCCAAGGCCGCGGCCAATGGCGTGCACGACCTGCAATGGCTTGGCCAGGCCGAGGCGCAGGCGCTGGAGCCGAACCTGCAATGCCGCGCCGCCCTGCTCTCGCCGTCTACCGGCATCGTCGACAGCCATGGCCTGATGCTGGCGTTGCTGGGCGATGCCGAGAATGCCGGTGCCATGCTGGCGGTGCAGTCGCCCGTGGCAGGCGGCGCGGTGACGCCGGATGGCATCCGCCTCGACGTGGGCAGCCAGGATGACGCGGCGGGCACCACGCTGCTGGCCCGTACCGTGATCAACTCGGCTGGCCTGACCGCGCCGGCGCTGGCGCGTAGCATCGAGGGCATGCCTGCCGAACACATTCCGCCGCAGTACTACGCCAAGGGCTGCTATTTCACGCTGGCCGGGCGTGCGCCATTCTCGCGCCTGATCTACCCGGTGCCGGAGGCCGCCGGCCTGGGCGTGCACCTGACCATCGACCTGGGCGGCCAGGCGCGCTTCGGCCCCAACGTGCGCTGGATTGACCAGATCGAGTACGGCGTGGATCCGGCCGATGCCGACAGCTTTTACGGGGAAGTGCGGAATTACTGGCCGGGGCTGGCCGATGGCGCGCTGCAGCCGGGTTACGCTGGCATCCGCCCCAAGATCAGCGGGCCGGGCGAGCCGGCGGCGGATTTCCGCATCGATGGCCCCGCCACCCATGGCGTGCCGGGGCTGGTCAACCTGTTCGGCATCGAGTCGCCCGGGCTGACCTCCTCGCTGGCTTTGGCCGAGCACGTGGCAAGCCTGCTCTGAAGCCCTGGCCTCAGCAAACGCCGGCGCCAGTCAGCGCCCGGCTGTGGCAGCGTCCGCCTTGGCGTCCGAAGCCGCCTCCGTACGGAACGTCATGAACGCGCACAGCGCGCCGCCCGCCGCTGCCAGCGCCGCCAGCCCGAACGTGTGGGCGGGCCCAAGCGCCTTCCACGTCCACCCCATCGCCAGGCCGCCGCAGGTGCCGCCAAGGCCGTAGGAAAGGCCGGTGTAGAGTGCCTGGCCGCGTCCCTGCAGCGGCCCGGCGAACCAGCGCTGCAGGCGCTTCAGGCTGGCGCTATGGTGCGCGCCGAAGGTGGCCGCGTGCAGGACCTGCACCAGCGCCATCAGCCATGACAACTGGGCAAAATAGCCGGTCAGGCCGAAGCGGATCGCGGCCAGCACGAAGGTGCCGGCGAGGATGGTGCGCAGCGGGACGCTGCCGAACAGCCGTCCCTGGTAGAAAAAGAAAACGATCTCGGCCACCACGCCGATGGTCCACATCACACCGATGGAAAACTTGCTGTAGCCAAGCTGTTCCAGGTACAGCGAATAGAACACGTACAGCGCGGCGTGGGCGAACATCATCAGGAACGCCGAGCCGAAGAACCAGCTCACATCGGGACGGCGCAGCAGCGGCAGCGCCGGGGGCGGCTTGACGCGTGGCCCCTCGTCGGGCGCATCGCGCATGCCTAACACCACCACAAGGAACAGCGCCAGCATGGCGCTCGCCAGCCACGGGAACACCTCCATGCCGTAGCGCTCGAACAGCGCCCCGCCCAGCAGCACGGCCGCGATAAAGCCGGCCGAGCCGAACATGCGGATGCGCCCGTAGCGGTGATCGAAGGCGCCGTAGCGGCGCAGCGTGGAGATGGTGAGCGCGTCGCCCAGCGGCGACATGGCGCTGGTGATCAGGTTCAGCCCGATCATCATCGCCATCATGCCGCCGTAGCTGGTGACGCCGGGCACCATCAGGAACGCCAGCAAGGAAGTCACGGCGGCCAGGCGCAGCAGGCGCACCCGGGTGTGCATCACGTCCGACAGCCAGCCCCAGAAATACGGGCCGACGATGCGGCTGACCTGGAAGCAGGCCATCAGCACGCCGATCTGCACCGGGGAGTAACCGCGCCCGGCGAAAAACAGGCTCACATAGGGAGAGATGACGCCGACGTAGCCGTAGTAGCCGAGGTAAAACAGGCCAAAGCGCGTCTCGGAGACACGCCCGGCGCCCGCGGCACGGGCGTGTTGTTCCGCCTGCGCCAACTCAGCGCGACTGGCCGGACTGCGGCGACTGGGCGGGAATGCGCGGGGTATCGACCTTGACGTCGCCGCACTGGGCACGGTGGCGCAGCGCGTGGTCCATCAACACCAGCGCCAGCATGGCCTCAGCGATGGGGGTGGCGCGGATGCCCACGCAGGGATCGTGGCGGCCGAAGGTTTCCACCGTGGCGGGCTGGCCGGCCTTGTCGATGGATTCGCGCGGGGTGCGGATGCTGGAGGTAGGCTTGATCGCCAGCGAGACGGTGACGTCCTGGCCGGTCGAGATGCCGCCAAGCATGCCGCCGGCGTTATTGCCGCGGAAGCCTTCCGCGCTGAGCGAGTCGCCATGCACGCTGCCGCGCTGGCTGACACTCTCGAACCCCGCGCCGATCTCTACACCCTTGACGGCGTTGATACCCATCATGGCATGCGCGATATCGGCATCGAGCTTGTCGAACAGCGGCTCGCCCAGGCCCACCGGCACATTGCTCGCCACCACCTCGATGCGCGCGCCGACGGAGTCGCCGTCGCGGCGCAGCGCGTCCATATAGGTTTCCAGCTCCGGCACGATCTCCGCATTGGGCGCGAAGAAGGGATTCTCCGGCACTTCCGCCCAGTCCACGAACGGCACGCGGACTTCGCCCAGCTGCGACATATAGCCCCGGATCTCGGTGCCATATTGCTCGCGCAGCCACTTCCTGGCCACGGCCGCCGCCGCCACCACCGGCGCAGTCAGGCGCGCCGACGAACGGCCGCCGCCGCGATAGTCGCGGATGCCGTACTTTTGCCAGTAGGTGTAGTCGGCATGGCCCGGGCGGAAGGTCTCGACGATATTGCCGTAGTCCTTGCTGCGCTGGTCGGTATTGCGGATCAGCAGGCAGATCGGCGTGCCGGTGGTCTTGCCCTCGAACACGCCGGACAGGATCTCGACCTGGTCGGGCTCCTGGCGCTGCGTGACGTGGCGCGAGGTGCCGGGCTTGCGGCGATCCAGGTCAATCTGGATGTCGGCCTCGGTCAGGGACATGCCCGGCGGGCAGCCATCCACCACCGCACCGATGGCCGGCCCGTGCGATTCGCCGAAAGTGGTGACAGTAAAGAGCAGGCCGAGTGTATTGCCGGACATGATGGGAGACCGCGCGGGGCGTGAGAATTGGGGAACGGGCTACATTGTAAGGCTTTTGCCGCCCTTCCGGCCCGCCCCGGCTCGCGCTCAGCGCGCTGGCGCCGCCTGCAGGTCTGGATAGTAGCGCTCGCGCATGCGCGCCACGTAGGCCACCAGGTTGGGGTGGGATTCAGCCGCGGTGCGGATCGGCGTGTCGAACAACGGGCACAGCGCGCCGGCCATGAAGGCGAAGACGGTGGCGTCGGCGCCGCAAGGCTTGTCGCCCATCAGGTAAGGCTGCTCGCCCAGCACGTCGGCCACGGCCGCCACATCGCGGCCGGCGATCGCGGCCAGGTCGGCAGGGCTATGGCGCCCGAGCCCCTGCGTCCACAGGATGCGGCGGATCTTCGAGCGCACAAAACGGATCGCCAGCCCGCGCAGCGGCCAGGGCACGGCGCGGAAAAACGTCGCCGGGCCCCGGGCAAAATTGGCGTCGTGGTTCCAGCGCGCGTCGGCCACCGCCCAGTAGAAGTTATCTTCCAGCATCTTCTCGACCGCCCAGGCCGTGCCGCGCTGGGACTGCGTCAGCCCTGCGTCGAAGTCGATGTGGTAGGTCTTCTCCAGGTGCCAGCGGATCAGCGTGGAGTCCGCCACCACGCGGCCCTCGTCGTCGAGATACGGCAGCTTGCCCTTGGGCGCGCGCCGCAATCCGCCCTGGGCGCAGCGGTGCGGCAGCCCTCCGAGCTTGAGCAGCATGTCGGCCTTGGTGACGAAGGGGCTGGCATCGGGCAGGCCGAAGGCCGGCCCAAAGGTGTAAAGGGTGATCATGGTTGCCGCCTTCCGCTTGTCGTTAGCGCCACTCGCCGCGCAGGCCCTGCACCACCTGCTGCAGCCCCTCCGGCGTGGCCAGTTCCGGCGCAATCGGGTCGCCCACGACCAGCTCCAGCCGGTTGAGGATGCCGCGCCGGAATGGCCGGGACATGGCGTTGCCGCCCTTGCGGGAGAAGAAACTGCCCCACAGCCCGCGCAGCGCCATCGGCACGACCGGCACGGGGGTGCGCCGGATGATCTGCTGCACGCCCTGCTTGAAGGGATTGAGCTCGCCGGTGGCCGTGATCTTGCCCTCCGGGAAGATGCAGACCAGGTCGCCGTCGGCCAGCGCGCGCGCGACTTCGTCGTAGGCGCGCTCCAGCATGACCGGGTCCTCGTGCGCAGGAGCGATCGGGATAGCCTTGGCCTGGCGGAAGAACCACGACATCAGCGGCACCTTGAAGATGCGGTGATCCATCAGGAAACGCACCGGACGCGGGCTGGCGGCCATCAGCACCACCGCATCGGCAAAGCTGACGTGGTTGCACACCAGCACCGCCGCACCCTCGGTCGGAATGTGCTCGGCATTGACGCGCTTCAGGCGATACACCGTGTGCACCAGGATCCAGGCAATGAAGCGCAGCAGGAACTCCGGCACCAGCGAGTAAATGTAGATGGCGACCACCGCGTTGAGCAGCCCCACCACCAGGAACAGCTGCGCAATGCTGAAGCCGGCCTGGGTCAGCACCACCGCCAGCAGCGAGGAGCCGATCATGAAAAAGCTGTTGAGGATGTTGTTGGCGGCGATGATGCGGGCCCGGTGCGTCGGCGCGCAGCGGCTTTGGATCAGCGCGTACAGCGGCACGCTGTAGAAGCCGCCGAACATCGCCAGCAGGAACAGGTCGATCAGCACGCGCCAGTGGCGAGGGTCGGCGGCGAAGCCGGCCAGCCCGGATAGTTCTGCATGATGCTCGCCGTTGCTGGCGAAGAACAGGTCGACCGCGAACACCGTCATGCCGATCGAGCCAAACGGCACCAGACCGATCTCCACCTGACGCCCGGACAGCCGCTCGCACAGCAGCGAGCCGGTGCCGATGCCGACCGAGAACACCGCCAGCAGCAGCGTCACCACATTCTGGTCGCCGCCCAGCACGTCCTTGGCAAAGCTGAAAAACGAGGTGAGGAATGTCGCGCCCAAAAACCAGAGCCAGGAAATCCCCAGCAGGCTCAGGAACACCGTGCGGTCGGTCCGCGCCAGCTTGAGGTTGCGCCAGGTTTCGGAGAACGGGTTCCAGTTGATGCGCAGGTCAGGCTGCGGCGCCGGCGAATCCGGCACGCGCGCGGACACCATGCGCCCGGCCAGCGCCAGCAGCACGCAGGCGGCGCCGACATAGAGCGGCCCCACGATCTCCTCGCCATGGGTCAGGCCGGCCAGTTCGCCGCCCAGCAGGGTGCCAAGCAGGATGGCGACGAAGGTGCCCATCTCCACCAGCCCGTTACCGCCCACGAGTTCGGTCTCGTCCAGGTGCTGCGGCAGGTAGGCGAACTTGACCGGGCCGAACAGCGTCGAGTGCAGCCCCATCAGGAAGGTACCCGTGTAGAGCAAGGGCGCGCTGTGCATGGCAAAGCCCGCCAGGCCCAGCAGCATGATGGCGATTTCCAGCGTCTTCACCAGCCGGATCAGGCGGGATTTCTCGATCTTGTCGGCGATCTGGCCGCTGGTGGCCGAGAACAGCACGAACGGCGCAATAAAGATGGCCGAGATCAGGAACGCCGCGCTCTTGGCGTCAACGCCGTCGAACAGGGCCGTATGGTAAGTGACAAGGGAGGTGAAGGCGACCTTGAACAGGTTGTCGTTCATGGCGCCCAGGAACTGGGTCCAGAAGAACGGCGCGAAGCGGCGCGTGCGGAGCAGACGGAACTGGTTTTGTTGGCTCATGTAGCGCTCATGTAGCGGTCGGCTCAAAAAGATGCCGCGTCGTTGCGCGGCATTTATCATTTATACGGATTACGGGCCGTGCCCCAGGAGGGTGCACATGCTGCCGGACCAGGGCAACCCGCAGCACCTCGATCGGCCAAGGCCGCCGCCCGCCGCTACTTGGCGCCTGCGCGCCACGAGCGGCTTACTCGGTCTTTTCTTCTGGCCAGTCGCGGATGTAGGCCTTGAGCATGCGGTTCTCGAAGCTCTGCTCTTCCACCACGGCCTTGGCCACGTCGTAAAACGAAATCACGCCCATCAGCGTCCGGTTGTCCAGCACCGGCAGGTAACGGGTGTGGCGCTCCAGCATCATGCGGCGGACTTCATTGACGTCCGTCTCCATGGTGCAGGTCAGCGGCGCGTCGTCCATGACCTTGCGCAGGCTGGTGGTGCCGACGTTGCCGCCGTTGGCGGAGAGCGTCTTGATGATCTCGCGGAAGGTCAGCATGCCGACCAGGTCGCCGTATTCCATCACCACCAGCGAGCCGATATCGTGCTCGGCCATGATGTTGACCGCCAGCAGCAGTGACGTTTCCGGCTTCACCGTATAGAGCGTGTTGCCCTTGATCTGCAGGATGTCGCTGACTTTCATGATGGTCTCCGCTTGCTGAATCTGCTGTTTTGCTGTTTATTGCCTGCCGCTGCCGGCATGGCCTGATGCGCCGATCCTAGCCGAAACCAGCCGCCCAAGTAAAGCACGGGCCGCCGCCGGGGCCGCCAGGGCTATTTGCCGTGCTCCGCGGCGGCAGCGGATGCTACGATGCGCTCCGGAGACAACTCTAGCCCTTGAAGCCATGTCCGGTACCCGTTTCGACACCCTGGCGCTGCATGCTGGCGCCGCCCCCGACCCCGCCACGGGGGCGCGGGCCACGCCCATCCACCTGACGACATCCTTCGTCTTCAAAGACAGCGAGCACGCCGCCTCGCTGTTCAACATGGAACGCGCGGGCCACGTCTACTCACGCATCTCCAACCCCACGGTCGCCGTCTTCGAAGAGCGCGTCGCCGCCCTGGAGAACGGCGCCGGCGCGATCGGCGTGGCTTCGGGCCAGGCCGCGCTGCATCTGGCGGTGGCTACGCTGATGGGTGCGGGCTCGCACATCGTGGCATCCAGCGCCCTGTACGGCGGCTCGCACAACCTGCTGCACTACACGTTGCGCCGCTTCGGCATCGAGACCACCTTCGTGCAGGCGCGCGACATCGACGCCTGGCGCGCCGCCATCCGGCCCGAGACCAAGCTGCTGTTCGGCGAGACCCTGGGCAACCCCGGGCTGGACGTGCTCGACATCCCGACCCTGGCGCAGCTCGGCCAGGACAACGGCATCCCGCTGCTGGTCGACTCCACCTTCACCACGCCCTACCTGCTCAAGCCCTTCGACCTGGGCGCCGGCCTGCTCTATCACTCGGCCACCAAGTTCCTGGGCGGCCACGGCACCACCATCGGCGGCGTGCTGGCCGAAGGAGGCACCTTCGACTTCGACGCCTCGGGGCGCTTCCCCGAGCTGTCTGAGCCCTACGCGGGCTTCCACAACATGGTGTTTACCGAGGAAAGCACGGTGGCCCCGTTCCTGCTGCGCGCGCGCCGCGAAGGCCTGCGCGACTTCGGCGCCTGCCTGAGCCCGATGGCCGCCTGGCAACTGCTGCAGGGCATCGAGACGCTGCCGCTGCGCATGGCCCGCCACGTGGAGAACGCGCGCCGGGTGGTGCAGTTCCTGGTGTCGCACCCGATGGTCGAGTCGGTGGCCTATCCGGAGCTGGAATCGCACCCTGACTATGAGCTCGCCAAGCGCCTGCTGCCGCGCGGCGCGGGCGCCGTGTTCAGCTTCAACCTCAAGGGCAACCGCGCCGCGGGCCAGCGTTTCATCGAAAACCTGGCGCTGTTCTCGCACCTGGCCAACGTGGGCGATGCCCGCTCGCTGGTGATCCACCCCGCCTCCACCACCCACTTCCGCATGGACGCCGCGGCGCTGCAGGCGGCCGGCATCAGCGAAGGCACCATCCGCCTGTCGGTCGGCCTGGAAGACCCGGACGACCTCATCGACGACCTCAAGCGCGGCCTCAAGGCCGCCGAGAAAGCCATGAGCGCCAAGGGAGGGCAAGCCTGATGGAACTGACGATCGCAGGCCGCAAGGCCTACGCCTACACCGGTGGCAAACCCTTCGACCCGGCCCTGCCCTGCGCCGTGTTCGTGCACGGCGCGCAGAACGACCATAGCGTCTGGGCCCTGCAGACGCGCTGGTTCGCCAACCATGGCTTCAGCGTGCTGGCGGTCGACCTGCCCGGCCACAACCGTAGCGAGGGCGCGCCCCTCAAGACGGTCGAGGCCATGGCCGACTGGGTGGTCGAGCTGGTGCGCGCGGCCGGGGTCAGCGCCCCCGCGCTGGTCTTCGGGCACAGCATGGGCTCGTTGATCGCGCTGGAAACCGCCGCCCGCCACCCGGACGCGGTGCGCGCCATCGCCCTGCTCGCCACGGCCTACCCGATGAAAGTCGCCGACGCCCTGCTCGACGCCTCGCTCAACCACGTGGACCAGGCCATCGCCATGGTCAACGCCTGGTCCCACTCCAGCCTAGCCAACAAGCCTTCCTCGCCGGGACCGGGTTCGTGGATGCAAGGCGGCAGCCAGCGCCTGATGGAACGCGTGGCACAACGCAACCCCGAAGGCCACGTCTTCCACAACGACTTCTCCGCCTGCAACGCCTACGCCAACGGCGACGCCGCCGTGGCCGGCGTGCGTTGCCCCGCCCTGTTCATCAGCGGCAGCAAGGACATGATGACCTCGCCCAAAGCCGCGCAAGCACTCGCGGCCAAGATGGCCTCGGCCAGCACGGTCACGGTGCCCTGCGGGCATGCGCTGATGGGGGAAAGGCCGGACGAGGTACTCGACGCACTGGCGGCGTTCGCGCGCAAGGTGGTAGCGGCAGGTTGAACGCTGCGGCGTAGCGAGCGCCC
>NZ_JBIUHC010000019.1:0-92118 GCF_044627735.1 Cupriavidus sp. CuC1
GCGCAGAAGCTGGCCGGCATGGACCGTAGCGGCGTTTCCTCGGATCCGGCGCGCAAGGCCGATCCTTTCCAGGACGGCGCGCAGAAGCTGGCCGGCATGGACCGTAGCGGCGTTTCCTCGGATCCGGCGCGCAAGGCCGATCCTTTCCAGGACGGTGCCCAGAAGCTGGCCGGCATGGACCGTAGCGGCCCTTCCGCGGATCCCGCGCGTAAGTTCGATACCTATCAGGACGGCGCCCACGCCTGACTATCGGAGCAATAGTGGAGCGATAGCCGGAGCGGATCGCCCCCGGCCCGGCCCGGCGGGCGCTTCGTTCAGGGTTTTTGAAGCTGGCATGCAAGTCAACGCACGGCAACCGCGCCGCCTTGGTGGCACACTACTGCCTATGCCCGTCGGCGCGAGCATCCTCGCTCGCGCCGATTACCTTGACGGGGCGAAAACGGCAATAGCGCGGGAGATCGGTGTGGGTGAATTGCAGTCCTTGCTGGAGAGCCACGGCGTGATGCTTGTGTTTCTCAATGTGCTGGCCGAGCAGGCCGGGCTGCCGGTGCCGGCCGTTCCCATGCTGTTCGTTGCCGGCGCGCTTGGCATGCGCGAGGGCGGCCCGGCGCTGGGGGCCGTGCTGGCGGCCGTTATCCTGGCCTGCCTGATTGCCGATACGGCCTGGTACTTCGCCGGCAAGCGGCTCGGGCAACCCATGCTGCGCACCATCTGCCGCGTTTCCATCTCGCCCGATAGCTGCATCCGCCAGACCCAGTCGCTGTACCTGCGCGTGGGCCCGCGCTCGCTGGTGTTCGCCAAGCTGCTGCCGGGCGCCGGCGCGTTGTCCACCGCCATGGCCGGCATGACGTCCACGCCGTTCGCGGTATTCCTGTTCTACGACGCCATCGGGGCGCTGGTGTGGGCCGGCGGCGCGCTGCTGGTTGGCGTGGTGTTCACCGATTTTGTCGAAGTCATCCTGAGCGCCTTCAGCACCTATGGCCCGGTGGCCGTCATGGTGGTGTTGGGCGCCTTCGCCGCCTTCGTCGCGTGGAAGTTCTGGCGGCGCGTGCGCCTGTTGCGCCGCACCCGCCGTGTGCCCCGCATGTCGGTGGGGGAACTGGAGGCGCGCCGGCTAGGCGATCGCTTCCCGCTGGTGCTCGATGTGCGCAGCGACGCGGTGGAGCGGATCCCCGGCGCGATGACCATCGACCTGAATGCGCCGCTGGAATTACTCTCCGAGCATCCGACCAGCATCGATATTGTTGTCTACTGCGCTTGCCCGCATGAGGTGTCGGCCGCGGTGCTGGCGGAGCGCCTGAAGGCTGCCGGCTACGCCAATACCTGGGCGCTGGCCGGCGGCTTCGACGAATGGAAGCGCCAGCACGGCGAGACGTTGCCGGCCGCTGCCACAGAGGACGTTACCGCAGCGGCGCTTGCGCCACACGCGGGCGGTCCTGGCGCGCTGCGCTAAACCTTGGCGCTATCCGGAGCCTGGCTCTTCTGCGCCAGCATGGCAGCCGGCGCAGGCATTGCGCGCCAGGCCCCGGGGGATCAGCAGCCGACCCAGTAGGCGTAGCCCACCAGCCGGTCGCCGAGGAAGTACAGGCGGTACTGGTCGCCGTCGCCATCCAGCGTGTAGAGCGTGGTGTAGGCGAGTTGTTCGAGCGGGTCGCCCTCGTCGCGGTCGGCCGGGCTGCGCACCTTGCCCGGCGCCTCGGCCATCTTCCAGTGCGGGTTCTTGCGCAGGGCCGCGTTGAGCTGCGTCAGCGTGGAGGCCGCGGTCACGTCCTGGCTTTCCAGCTTGAGCGTCAGCCCGGCGGGGATGCCGTGCAGGGCGCGGATCACGGCGTCGCCGCTGCGGCCTACTTCGATCAGCGCATCGGGGTAGTGGTAGTCCATCAGGTGCTCTTCGTCGAGCGCCGTGCCGCATTCATCCTGGTTGGGCGTGATGTCGGGCGGCTTGCCCCACGCTGCCCGCACGTCCGCCATGCTGGTCAGCCCGCGCAAGGCCACCAGCGGGCGGGCCAGCGGCGCGGGTGCGAAGCTGGGCCCGTCGTCCGGCGCGCTAGCGCCTTCGGCGCGCGCCGCCTGCGCATCCGATGCGGCAGCGGCGGGGGCGGCCGGAGCCGGTTCATTGCGTTCGCAGCCAGGCAGCGCTGCGAGCGCGGCGCAGGCGGCGAGGGCGGACAGGCAGCGGGACAGCGCGGGGCTGTCGGTGTCGTTTTGGCGGAGCATGTTGCAAGAATAGCCGCTAAGGCGGGGACTGCGTCAGGAGCGCAACCATACACCGAAGCGCGCCCGCTGAAAATGCCCGCGTGTGGCTTGCCGCACGTCCGGGCACGGCTGCGCCTCGTCTTAGTGCGCCGTGCCGGCGCGCTGGAAACCTGTCATGTCGGGATAGATCGCGCGGATCTTGCCCCATTCCAACGCGTTGAAGAACTGGCACTTGCCAGCGCCGAAGCGCTTGGCCACTTCCACGCAGAAGCGCACCGCCTCGGCAATGTCGATCTCGTGGTTGGCGCTGGTGGCGCTGCCCGAGACCACCGACTGCGCCGTCAGCGCCACGCCTACCACCGGGGCGGCGGTGGCCACATGCGGCTGCATGATGCTGTTGAAGTGGTACAGGCCGTTATGGTAGGGCGTGATGTCCTGCTGCGAGATCGGGAAGGTCACTGCCGGGCAGCCGGTGGTGGATTCCATCGTCGCCACCAGGTCCGGGCTCACGCGCAGGATATAGCCCTGCATGGCGGTGGGCGAGATGGCAAAGCCACGGTGCTTGATGATGCTGTTGCCCTTGGATGCATCCAGCGACAGGATCGCATCCATCTCCGGCAGCACCTGGTAGTCGTTCATGGTGTCGGACGATACCGGCATGCCCATGAAGGGCACCGGATCGTGCGGCTGCATCGATACGTTGGTGGACAAGTGCGTGGTCACGATGACGTCGCCGGCCAGGTGGTCGCCCTTGTGCTTCATCTGCGCCAGTTTGAGCGCCACGGCCAGGCTGCCGATCGGGCCATCCGCGTCGGACACCAGGCCTACCAGCTCCGGGCGCGCGCCGATGGCGCCGTTGCGGCCGATCACGCCCAGCGTGGGGGCTTTACCGCCGCTGCGCTTGCCTTGTGTGCCGGGGATGACGATGGTGATGAAGTCGGTCGTGTTCGCGGTGGGTTCCGGCGGGGCGTTATTGATGGTGACGACTTCCACCGTTACGCCGGAGGCGGCGTAGGCGTCGAACAGTTCGCGTACTACTGCGCCGTTGGCGTTGGGGGTGTCGAGGGCTTCGTGGATGACCAGCGTTTGCTGCAGGGCCATGGGGTTCTCCTTGGATGGGTTGGGTTGAAGCCAACTTCAAAGTCAACTTCAAAGGCCTAAGGTCAAAGGCTTAAAGTCAAAGGCAGTTTCACCACCCCTGCGGGGCGGCGACCTACTTTCTTGTCTTGCCAAGAAAGTAGGCAAAGAAGGCGCGCCATACGGCCTTGGCACACCTTCACGGCTCGCTTCGCATCGCGCTGGGGTGATTCCCGCCTGGGGGCGCGAATCACGGCCGAACCGGATCGATGCTTCAATTCTCCTGCCGGTTTGCTCCCCTCTCCCGCTTGCGGGAGAGGGGCTGGGGGAGAGGGCGGGCGACCGATATGCCGCCGTCATTCCAATCCGCATTGGCCTGCCGCACCTTCAAAACAGATGGCGCATGCCCAGCATCACGGTCGTCTGGTTATTGCGGCCGTCCAGCTTCTTGCCGCTGTCGCCGGTCCAGTTGGTCGTGCCGTTGCCGAACAGGCCGGACCAGTCGCCATGTACCCAGTCGTACGCCAGCGCCAGATACACGTCGGTGCGCTTGCTGAAGGCGTAGTCGGCCAAGCCGTAGGCGGTGGTGCGGTTGCCGCTGAAGGCGTCGGCGCGGGTGCGGTCGTGCATCACGCTGGCGGTCAGCGTCACGGCGGGGGTGACCGTGTAGTTGGCGCCCACGGTGAAGAAGTCGTCGCGTCGGCTGCTGCCGAACACCGAGTTGAAAGCGGCTCGGTTGGTGGCGGTGGCGGCGGTCGACATGCTGGTGATGGTGGCGGTATCGGTGCCGCCCTTGGACGAATCGAAGCCAGCGTCGCGGTCGCTGTAGATATAGTTGGCGAACAGGCTGGCGCGGCCCACCGAGGCTTTCAGCCCGGCCAGGTAGATGCGCGCGGCGCGGCTCATGCTGTCGCGGGTTTGCTGGAAGTCGCCCACGGCCACGAGCGGGCCCGAGGCGTATTTCACGCCCAGCGAGATCGATGACAGCGCGGAGCCCTTGCCGGCGGTCTCGCCCTGCGCGTACTCGGCAATCACCGCCACCGGGCCGTAGTTGCCGGTGTAGCTCACCGCGTTGTCGTAGCGCTGGCCGGTCAGGAAGACCATCCACGCATTGGACGGCGCGGCGCCCACGCCGAGCGGGTCCACGTGGTACAGCATGGTGTTGGCCGTGGTGTACTGCCGGCCCAGCGCCACTTCGCCATAGCGCTTGCTGCCGATCTTCACATAGGCCTGGCGGCCGAACAGCTGGCCCTGCTGGTCGAGCTTGCCGGTATCCGCCAGCAGGCCGTTTTCCAGCACGAAGCCCGCCGACAGGTCGCCGCCCAGGTCTTCGCTGCCCTTGAAGCCGAAGCGGCTGCCGGACAAGAAGCCTTCGCCGCCCTGTTGCAGGCCAACCTGCGCGTTGCCGTTAGGGTCCGAATGGGTCTGGTAGGTGAGCGCGGTGTCGAGCACGCCGTACAGCGTGACGCCGCTCTGCGCCATGGCGGCGGCGGGCAGGCTCAATGCGAGCGCGCCAAGCCAGTGCTTGTTGGTCATGGTGTTTCCTCCTCCAAGGGTAATAGGGGGCCTGCGCAGGGGTCTTTCGCCCTGCGTCGGGGGTATGGCGTGGGTGGTTTAGCGCCGCGAGGCGCCGGGGGTAGTGCCCGGAATCAAGCCCGGAATCAATCCCGGAGTCAGGCCCGGAAGTCTTGCCAGCCGTCCATGCCGGCCGGCCCGGAGATGCGCGACAAGGGGAAGGTCTCGCCCTCGCGCAGCGTCTCTACCTGCCCCTCGGCGGTGAAGTGCAGCGCGTGGCGCTCGCCCAGCACCGTGCCGTTGCTGCCATCGGAGAACAGCGCGGAGCCTTCCGGCAGCGCGAGGACCTGCTCCGGCGCGTTGATGTGCAGGAACTCGGCCAGGCGCTCTTCGCGGCTCTCGCCGTTATGGCCGGCAGGCTTGCCGCTGATGAAATGCGGGTTGATCTGGAACGGTACCAGGCGCAGCGCGCGCAACGAGGGCGGCTGCACGATGGGCATGTCGTTGGTGGTGCGGATGGTCGGGCAGGCCACGTTGCTGCCGGCGCTCCAGCCCACGTACGGCGTGCCTGCCTGCACCTTGGCGCGGATCGCGTCGACGAGATTGGCGTCGTACATGCGCTTGAGCAGCGCGAAGGTATTGCCGCCGCCTACCGCGATGGCATCGGCCTCGTCCACCGCGCGGCGCGGGTCGGCGCTGCGGTGGATGGATTCCAGCGCGTAGCCCAGGCGCTCGAACACCGGCTTGACCATGCCTTCATAGGTATCGAAGCTGAAGGTCACGCCGGCGAAGGGGATGAACAGGACCTTGCGCGGCTCGTGCTTGAGCAGGGTATGGATCTGCGCGTCAGCGTGTTCGAGGTAGCCGAGGTTGTCCTTGCGGGAGCTGCTCATCAGCAGGATGCGTTGGTTCATGTCTGGGGTTCCGGTAGTGCAGTCGAATATCGAGGCTCAGGCGACGGCGGCGGCGATCAGCGCGGCCACGCGGTCGATTTCCTCATGCGTGTTGAAGTAGTGCAGCGAGACCCGCGCCATGGTGGACACGCCGTAGCGCGCCAGGATGGCATCGGCCATGAAGTTGCCGGCTTCGATGATGCACTGCTGCTGTTCCAGCGCGGCGACGATCTTTGCCGGATCCACGCCGCGCACATTGAAGGGCACGATGCCGATGCGCTCGGTGGCGTTGGCCGGCCCGTAGAGCTCGAAGCCGGCGATGGCGGACAGCTTCGCTACCGCGTAGGCGGTGAGATCCCGCACGCGGGCCTCGATGGCATCGATGCCGATGCGCTCGGCATAGCCGATGGCGCTGCCCAGCCCAAGGATGGCCGGCACGATCGGACAGCCCGCCTCGAAGCGGCGCGCGCCCGGCACCAGCGACAGCGCGCCGGTGGCGCGGTCATAGCTGCCGTTCCACCAGCCCACCAGGGCCGGCTCGATCGCCTCGATATGCGCGCGGCGCACATAGAGGAAGCCCGAGCCTTCGGTAGCGCGCAGCGCCTTGCGCCCGCAACCCGCCAGGAAATCGCAATCCAGCGCCTGCACGTCCGAGCGCAGCATGCCCACGCTTTGCGCGGCATTCACCAGCGACAGCACGCCGTGCGCGCGCGCCACAGCGCAGATGGCGGCGGCGGGCTGCACCGCGCCGGTGGAGTTGGGCAGGTGCGAGAACGTCAGCAGGCGCGTGCGCGGCGTCACGGCGGCGGCAAAGCTTTCGGGGGACAACAGGCCCTGTGCATCGGCCGCGACCATCTTCACCACGATGCCGTGGGTTTGCTCCAGGCGCTTCCACGGCAGCAGGTTGCTGAGCATTTCGGTGTCCGCCACCAGCACCTCGTCGCCCGCTTGCCAGGCGATGCCGCGCGCCACGATGGAGATGCTCTCGGTGGCGTTCTTGGTAAAGGCGATCTCGTCGGCGGCAGCGCCCAGCAGGCCGGCCAGTTGTGCGCGCACGGCTTCCACGCGGGCATAGGTGGCCTTGCGGAAGGCCGGCAGGTAGATGCCGACGTGGCCGGTATCGAGCAGGTAGGCGCGCACTTCGTCGAGCACGGCGTCCGGCGGCAGCGAGGCCGCCGCGGTATCGAGGTAGATGGTTGTGGCCGTCAGCGGGGTGTCGGCGCGGATTGCTTGGATATCCATGGAACTTCTCGGGGTGAGGCAGGAAAGAGGGTGCTTCGGTAGCGCTTACTTGCGCAGCTTGGTGACGGAGCCGAAGAAGCTGAACAGCGCATCGCCCGCGATCACGCCGCCGGCGAAGGCGCTCATCTCCGCGATATCGCGCTCGCCACGCAGGCGCAGCAGCACGAAACGGATCAGCAGCCCGGCGAGCACGGCCCAGCCGGCCAACGGCGAAGCGATCAGCATGCCGGTGGACAGCAGGATGCCGAGCTGGCGCTTGGAGCCGCCCAGCAACTGCAGCAGCGCGCCCGGAATGGCCCAGATCACCAGGTTGCGCGCGATCTCGGCGGACGAGCCGGCCTTGATCGACGCGGCATAGACGCGGTCCACCGGCGGCAGCAGGCCCTGCGAGAAGAAGGTGCCGTGGAACACCAGCACCACCACGGCCGCCACGGCAAAGCCGATCATCGCGGCGAAGAACTGTTGCTTGCGCCCGGCGAGCTCGGCCTCCATGTCGCGGCCTTCGCCACGCAGCAGGTAGCCGGTCTTGAGGTCGTAGCCCATGTCGGCAAAGGCCGGTCCGGTGACAGCGGAGAAGCCCACCAGCACCGCCAGGGCCGTCGGCGGAAAGCCGATAAGGATACCGATGGTCAGCGTGATCAGCGCCACCGCAAAGGCCGGGAACCAGCCCGAGTGCATGGCGGCGATGCCCACGATCAGCTCATGCACATAGGCGGCAAACGCCGCGTACAGCACGAACGCCACCAGCATGCCCGGGGACATGTCGGAGACGTGGCCGGCCAGCACGGAGATCAGCAACGCGATGGCCAGGTAGACGAGGAAGCCACCTGAGAGAATGCGGCTGGCGCGCGACGCCGGGACTTCGATGGTGCGTGCGTCGGCGGCCGGGGCGTTGCGCGACTTGTGAATCTCGCGTGCCACCTGGAACAGTGCCACCAGCCCGGCGCCGATCATCAGGCCGTGCGGGATATACGCCTTGGCGATGTCGATGCCAAGCAGCGGCAGCGAATAGCCGCGCGTCAGCAGCCCCACGCCGAACATGGTCAGCGCCGCCAGGTTGCCGAGGAAGGCGGCGCCGAACGCCGACATCGGGATGCCCAGCCATGCCCCGCCCACGCCTACCGCGATGCCCAGGCCCAGAAAGGCCGCCTTGCGCCCGCCGCGGTCGCCCGCCCAGATCGCTTCAGCCGTGGCGATGCCCGCCGGCCAGGTCCCGGTGGCCGGGAAGATCTTGCTGCCGAACAGGAAATACAGCATGGCGCCATCGACGAACATGGCGATCACCGCGCCGATCAGCATGGGCGTGGCCAGCTCCGGCATGCCCATGGCGTAGGGCACGCCGAGCGGGATCATCAGCGAATTGGCGGCGCCGAAGGTGGCCGAGGAAATCGCCGTCTGCACCAGGTTCTGCCGCTCCAGCACGCGAAAGCGCCGCGTGATCTCCAGCGGGATGCGCGAGAACACGATGGCGATCAGCGCGCCGATGATGGACGTATTGGCCGAGATGCCGAGCGACACGATCAGCTGCATGCCGATCATCGCGCCGAAGACCGACAGCCCCACCGATACCAGCAGCAGGAAGGGTTCGGTGATGCGCGCTCGTGTGGCGGGCTTGGCCACCAGGGATGGGTTCATTGCTGCCGGGGCTTTCATGGTTCTACCTTTCATCATCTGTCCTGCCACTGTTCTCCGCACGTTATTTGTTAGCGGATGAAGCCGGCAACCTCCTCGATTGGCCCCTTGGCCCGGCGCATCGCGTCCAGCAGGCGGGGAACGGCCTGTATGTCCAGTCTTTGCAGCGGCCCGGCGATGCCCAGCGAGCCCACCACCGCGCGCCCGTCGCGCGACCACAGCGGCACCGCCAGCCCGGCCACCGTGGCGGCGGCTTCCTCGCGGGTATGCGCCCAGCCGTCGGCGCGGATGCGCGCGAGCTGCGCCTCCAGCGCGTCCACCGCCGCGTCCTGCCAGCCGCCCGCGTGGTACACATCGCGGCGCAAGGCCTCGTCCTGGAAGGCCAGGATGGCCTTGGCATGCGCACCCGCAAACAGCGGGAAGCGCTGGCCCACTTCGATGGAAAAGCGCAGTTGGTGCTGGCTCTGCGCAATGTCCGTGCACAAGCCCTCAAAGCCCTCGCGCCACGACAGGAAGACGGTCTCGCCGCTCTGCGCGGCCAGCGCTTGCAGCGCGGGCTGCACGATTTCGCTCGGCGAGAAGGTCTTGCGCGTGGCCTCCCCCATCTCCAGCCAGCGCAGGCCCAGGCCATAGCGGCCGGCCGCGTCCTGCACCAGGAAGCCGTTGGCGGCGAAGGTGGCGAGCACGCGGTGCACCACGGCATGGTGAATGCCGGCGTGCTTGGCGAGTTCGCGCACGCCCCAGCTCGGCTGGCGCACGGTGAAATGCGTCAGCAGGCCGAGGGCGCCGTTGAGGGTCTTGAGCATGGAATCGTCGGGGCTTGGCGTTTTTTGTCTCTATATAAGAGACACTGTCTCTGTATTGGTAAAATGCTAGGCCTCGCCATGGCATCCAACAATCAGGGTAAACACCGAACGCTGCGGCGCAACGGCGCACGCGTGCCCGCTTCGCCACGCCGTGGCGCCGCCTATACTTGGGCGGGAATGTGCAAAGGGAGGGCCCGCATGCCAGTCCAAGAGCAGCCTTCGGATGACGAGCTGGCCCGCATTGCGCGCCGGCGCCGGCAACTCGGGATCGCCAGGCGCGTGCGCGATGGCGACAGCCACTGGGCGCTGGCGCTATCCGGCGGCGGGATCCGCAGCGCTACCTTCTGCCTGGGCGTGATGCAGGCGCTGGCCAAGGCGCCCACGCCGCCGGTGGCCGGTCCCGCGCTACACGAGGTTGCCAAAGAGGCGCCGCCGGGCACTGTGCAGGAAGGCGATGGACCGGATGCCATCACTCCCGCCCCTGCGCCAGCCACGACATCCCTGCTCGGCCAGTTCGATTACCTCTCCACCGTCAGCGGCGGCGGCTACATCGGCGCCTTCTTCTGCAGCCTGTTCGTGCCGGGCCGGCTGAAGCCCGGCACCACGCCGCCGGAGGCCGCGGCGCTCGCCTACCGCACGCTGCAGCATGAGCCGCCGGGGCGCATCCACTCCTCGGCGTCCTACGCTGCCGACCCGGGGCGCGCCGCGGTGGCGTGGCTGCGCGAGAACGGCCGCTACCTGACCCCGACCGGCGCCGGCGATTCGCTCTATGCGGCTTCGCTGGTGGTGCGCAACTGGTTTGCCATGCAATACGTGATTGGCAGCGCGCTGCTGTTGCTGCTGGCGGTGCTGGCGCTGCTGCGCCATCTCGCCATCGGTACCTGGCTCGACCTGGGCCGGCATGAGATGGACCTGCTGCACGATGCTCGCCAGGTGTTCAACGAGGGCGGCCTGGCGATCTGGTGGAGCGAACTGCTGTGGCTGCCGCTGGCGGCGCTGCTGCTGTTTGCCGTACCGCCGGGCTTGGCCTACTGGCTGGTCTATCCGCGCGGCGATGACAAGCCGGTCTTGCGCTTCGACAGCCTCGCCACGCGCCTGGCCGCACTGGCCGGCGTGGCGATGCTGGTCCTGGCCGCGGCCCTGCACCACTTGGGGCCGGGGCTGGTGTTGTCCTGCCTGCTGCTGGCGATGGCGGTGCTGACGCTATTGGGCGTGGCTTGCTGCTTTGCCTTGTGCCGGGTGCCGCCCGCCACCGTGCAGGATTACCGGGTGCGCGCCACGCGCATGCTGAGCCAGGCCATCGGCGTCGCGCTGTGGCTCGCAGCCCTGGGCGTGGCGGACACCGCGGCGCGCACCTTCTATCTCTACACGCAGGCCTCGCACCTGCCATGGAGCACGCTGGTGCCGGCGGGCACGCTGGGCGCCCTGGTCTGGCTGATCCGCTATGGCGCTGGGCTGGTCGATGGCAAGGGCGGCAATGGTGGCAATGGCAATGGCAATGGCAAGGGCGGTACGTGGCGCTCGCGCCTGCCGCTGTCGCTGCTGGCGGGCATTGCCGCCGCTGTGGTGGCGCTGCTGGTCTTCGTGCTGTGGTCGTGGCTGGTGCTGTGGGTGCGCTGGAACGGCGGCGAGCCGCTCGACTGGTTCACGTTCGGCAATGCCTACACCACGCCGGTGCTGTGCACGCTGATCGTGCTGGCGCTCGGGCTTACGCTGATCGCCGGGCGTTTCGCCGGCTTCCTGAATCTGTCGACGCTGCAGCCGTTCTACTCGGCCCGCCTGACCCGCGCTTACCTCGGCGGCTCCAACGGCAAGCGCTTCATGCCCGGCAGCGGCACGGGGCCGGCGCAGCAGCATGCCAGCCAGCGCGCCAGGCTCAGCGTGGCCGAGCCCGCGCAGGGCGACGCGCTCAGCCTGAACACCTACTTCGATCCCGCCATGCTGGCGCCGCTGCACCTCATCAACGTCACGCTCAACCTCACCGTGGATCCCGCCGAGCAACTGGTGCAGCGTGACCGCAAGGGCAAGCCGCTGTGCGTGGCACCGGGCCCGTTCATGCTGCCCGCGACGGCCACGCGCACCCTGCCCGAGGACTCCTTCGTGCGCTTCACCGTGGACGGGCAGCACTATTTTCCGGAGACGCACAAGGCGGGCGGCAGCGAGCTCTCGCAATCGCGCACGCTGGGCGACTGGATCGCGACCTCGGGCGCGGCGGTCTCCACCGGGCTGGGGCGCTCCACCACGTTGGGCACGTCGCTCTTGCTGGGGTTGGCCAACCTGCGGCTGGGCACGTGGTGGCCGTCGTATCCGCTGGACGCCGGCAGCGCCCCGCGTGCCGGCGGCGCCGACCGCAACCGCGTGCAGGCGGATCTTGCCGGGTCGCCCTGGCTGGGCGGATTCATCACGCTCTTGCGCACGCAGTATTACCTGGCCTGCGAACTGAGCGCGCGCTTTCACGGCACGCGGCGTGGCTGGCAATACCTATCGGACGGCGGGCATTTCGAGAACACCGCGGTGTACGAGCTGCTGCGGCCCGAGCGCGGGGTGGGGCTGATCGTGCTGTGCGATTGCGGGGCGGACCCGGACTACCGGTTCGGCGACCTCGCCAACCTGATCCGGCTGGCCCGCATCGACATGGGGCTGGAGATCGTGGTCGATGCCGCGGCCGCCGGCGATGCGGTGCTCGGCAGCGTGTTCGGCACGCAGGAGGATTTCCTGCCGGCGGCTCGCCAGAGCGAGAACCCGTCGGCGGGCAACAAGTGCGCGATGCTGCTGAACGTGTTCCGCGCTGACGAACCCGCCGCCATGCGTCGCCCCGTATCGCGCATCGTGCTGCTCAAGCCTTGCCAGATTGCCCCGGCACCGGTCGACGTGCAGCAATACGGCGCCGGCCATCCGGACTTTCCGCAGGAGCCCACCATCGAGCAGTTCTTCAATGAAGCGCAGTGGGAGAGCTACCGCGAGTTGGGGTTCGCCATCGGCCAGCTTGTGTTCGGCGGCGGCGCCAGCGGCGATGCCGTGGCGCGGGCCTTGTGGGCGCGCTAGCGGCACTAGCGCCCGAAGCCCACCACCTCTTCCAGCCGGCGGCTGGCCTCGCGCAGGGCTTCAAGCATGCGCGGGACCGATTCCTCATTCAGGCGTTGCTGCGGGCCGGCGATGGCCAGCGAGCCGACCACCTCGGTCTGGTCGCGCGACCAGAGCGGCAGGGCCAGCCCCGCCACGCTGGCGGCGGCCTCGCCGCGCGTGTGGGCCCAGCCCTGCTCGCGGATCTCGGCAAGCTGGGGCTCGATGACGGCGGGATCGGGCGCGGCCAGCGTGGGCTGGTCCTGCGCGTGCGCCCTGGCGTTTTCCAGCACCCGGGCCCGGAAAGCGTCGTCCTGGAAGGCCAGGATGGCCTTGGCGTGCGCGCCCGCGTGCAGCGCAAAGCGCTGTCCAAGTTCAATCGAGAAGCGCAGCTGATGCTGGCTCTGGACCATGCCGACGCACAGCCCTTCATGGCCGTCCAGCCACGACAGGAAGACAGTCTCGCCGCTTTGCGCGGCCAGCTTTTCCAGCACGGGCTGCACAACCTCGGCCGGCGAGAAGGTCTTGCGCACCACCTGGCCCAGCTCGAACAGCCGCAGCCCGAGCGAGTACTTGCCGCTGGCCGCATCCTGCACCAGGAAACCGTTGGCGGCGAAGGTGGCCAGCACGCGGTGCACCACCGCGTGATGCACGCCGCTGTGCTTGGCCAGCTCGCGCACACCCCAGGTGGGCTGGCGCACCGTGAAGTAGGTCAGCAAGGCGAGCGCGCCGTCCAGAGTCTTGAGAGTCATACCGATATCCTGCTTTGCATGGGCAGCATGGTACGGATAAGCGGCGCGCGGCTCAATCTTTGTTGTCGAGAAGGCCCGGTGTCGGGGGGCGCTAGCCGGGCTTGGTCACACTCGCCGTTGTCAGGAAGTGCTCCGCGATTGCGGCGAAAGACGCAAAGCAGGCCTCGAAGTCAGGCCTCTCTTTGGCGAACAGGAGAGGAAGCAGACGCTGCGAGAAATCTTGCCGCAGGCCTTCGTCGCTACGGGCGCGCTCCAGGGCGCCGCTGAGGACGACGTAGGGCGTGGCATCGAACCCAGGATGCTGGCCCCTGAACTCTTCAAGGTCTTTTGCCACGAGTGAAGCAAAGACATCGCGAGCGGGCTCGATCGCGTCGGGTCGTGCCGCGTGGATACGCCAGACGTCATAAACGTGGCGAACCAGCGCCGGATCGGACTCGCCACGCTGGTGCCCATCCCACTTCCAGGCGCAGCGTCGCAAGAGCGAAAGCACCTTCTCCGCGAGGGTTTCGGCGACCGAGATCGTGACCATCTCAAAGCGGACCGGCGCTGCACGGGAAATGACGCTGTCCAGCCAGTAGCCCATCTCGAGCGCTTCGACCGGGAGCTTCGGCGGACGATGGATGAGCTCGACTTTCAGCTCTGGACGCAAGACGCCCGATACATCCTTGAACTGCGGACCATACTCAACCGCGAGCCTGTAGTAGCGACGGTTGTCGTTGGAGAAGGGATTGTTCTCGTCCTTGATTTTCGCAAAGACGAAACCAGCCTGGGTCAGGCGCTCCTCCAGCTCGGCCTGGATGTCGCCTAGACGCTTGCGAGTCGAATGTCCTTTGGGCAGCGCATAGCCATCCGGGACGTCCTCCAGCAGAACCTTGATGTCGATGTCTTCCGACATCCGCTCGATGAGGCCGTGGGCCTTCGACAGGCACGTGCCGCCAGCGAAGACGAGCTGGCTCTTCAGTACTACCTGGGCCGGGCGCGTGTCGCCTTTCCTGCGCTCTTGCCGATGCGCGATGTGCGTAATCCGGATTTTGGAAAGTGCAATCAGCGCATCCGTAATGTGGATGTCCTTTTCCGCCACCGCGGGCGGCAAGCTGCTCAACAGGCCTGCGGTGGCAGCGTCTTCAATGTCAGACTTGAGCTCAGCGGTGATGGCTTTCATATTGGATGGTCCGATCGCCTACCGTGATTTGCCGGCTGATGCGCCGGCGCCCGGTGTTGACAATGGTTCCCATCGGGATCTGGGTGCTCCTGCCGCTGTTGTATTCCTCAGCGAGCTGGCTCGGGGAGACCGCGATACCGAGCTTTTGGAAAAGCTCGGCTGCAATGTCCTCCAACGTGCCGGCGGGCGTCGGCTTTCCAGTGAACTTGTTGATGCGCGTCTTGGCGAACGCACCTTTGCTCACGCGGACCAGCTTGCCCTCGTCCACGAGACGGGCTAGCACACGGCCAACCTGCGCGGTGCTTCCCATCTTGGCAAGCTCAGAGCGCAGGACGACAGTCGCCGCGCGCCGCGAAAGCGAGCGGTTGATTCGATCTTCCAGTTTCATGGCTTACCTGCCGGGTCAGATTTGTACTGAGAGTGACTCTATCACAGGAAATGCCGGTAACCGGCTTAACCATCAGGGAAATGGCTTTCAGAATCTGCTCATTGACGAGAAGTTTTTGCGGACGAGCTAAGTGGTGAGGTGCGTTAAAACCCACAAAAAAAAGGGCTCCCGATACCTCGAGAGCCCTTTGCCTCTTCGCTTAAGCCGGCCGTGCCCTCAGCGCACGAAAGCCGGATGGCCTGGCCATACGCTAGCGGTTGACCACCTTGGCCGGCATGGCCAGCACCAGGAAGCAGCTGGCCACCAGGCAGCCGGCGAACAGGATCAGGCCGGCGCTCGGGCTGTGGAAGGTGTCCTTCAGCCAGCCCAGCAGGTAGGTGGCCGCAAAGCCGCCCAGGTTGGCGATGGAGCAGGCCAGCGCAATGCCGGCGGCGGCCGCGGTGCCGCTCAGGAAGGTGGATGGCAGGCACCAGAACACCGGGAAGGTCGCCACGATGCCCACGTTGGCCACCGTCAGCATCAGCAAGGTGGCGGAGGTGGAGCCGGTGACGAAGGTGCTGCCGACCAGTCCGGCGGCGCCAGCCAGGATGGGCAGCACGATGTGCCAGCGGCGCTCGCGCGTCTTGTCGGAGTGCGCACCGTTGAGCAGCATCCCGATCACCGCCGCGGCGTGCGGGATGGCGGTGAGCAGGCCGATGTGCAGCGGGCTGGCCACGCCGGAGTCGCGGATGATGGTGGGCATCCAGAAGCCGATGGAGTACGTGCCCATCAGCAGGCACATGTCGATCAGGCCCAGCATCCACACGCGGCGGTCGGTAAAGGCCGCCTTGAGCGAGTGGCTGCTTTCCACCAGCACGTCCGTATCCAGGTTGCGTTGCAACGTGCGCTTTTCGTCAGCCTGCAGCCACTTGGCGTCCTTGATGCCGTTGGGCAGGTAGAAGAACACCATCACGCCCAGCAGCACCGAGGGAATGGCTTCCAGGAAGAACAGCCACTGCCAGCCGGCCCAGCCATGCATGCCGGCGAACGCGGTCATGATCCAGCCGGACACCGGGCTGCCGATCATGCTGGCAAGCGGCAGGCCCATCATGAACAGCGCGATGATCTTGCTGCGCTTGTGGGTGGGGAACCAGTAGGTCAGGTACAGCAGCACGCCGGGCAGGAAGCCGGCCTCGGCCGCGCCCAGCAGGAAGCGCAGCACGTAGAACTGGGTTGGCGTGTTGACGAACATGGTCGCCCCGGACAGCAGGCCCCACGTCACCATGATGCGGGCGATCCAGATCCGCGCGCCCACCTTTTGCAGCACCAGGTTGCTGGGCACCTCGAACAGGATGTAGCCCACGAAGAACAGGCCCGCGCCCAGCCCGTAGACCGTCTCGCTGAAGTGCAGGTCGTTCAGCATCTGCAGCTTGGCCAGCCCGACGTTGATGCGGTCGAGATAGGCGGCGAGATAGCAGGCGCAGAAGAACGGGATCAGGCGCCAGGTCACCTTGCGGTAGATGTCTGGCTCGGCCGCCGCGGGTAGTACCCCCGCCGCGCCGTCTTGATACTGATACGACATGTTCACTCCTTTACTGTTTACCGTTGTCTACCGTGTGTGTGTCTTTGCCACCGCTGCGGGCGGCTGGCTTGTGCTGTTTCTTATGCAAGCAGCGGGCCAGGCCTGTTCAGTGATGGATGGGCTGTTTTTTATGGTTTCAGGCCGGCTCTCCGGGGTGCCGCGCGCTGTCCTTGTGCAGGGGCGGCACCGCTATCCTTCATCCGGCACTCATGTAGTGCCTGCTACATGATCGTTCAGCGTAAGCTACATAAAACGAGCTAGCAAGAGCGTGGCGGCGGTTTTCTCCTCGGGGTTTTCCCCTTGCCGCGAGGGGTATGTGCGGCAAGGGGCGGCGGCAAGGTGGCTTGCCGGAAAAATGGCGGCCCGATGGCTTCAGGCCGGCCTGGTTTTGTTCAGTGCCTGCTTAATGCGTGGAAGCCGCGCGCAGCCGTGCGAGGGTGTCGTCCACGTTGCCCCAGGCGGGTTTGTCGGGGGCGAAGCGGGCGCGCAGGTAATGCACCAGCTGCGCCAGTTGACGGTCGTCCAGGCTCTCGCCAAAGGCCGGCATATAGCCCAGGTCGCTCGCCGCCGGTGCGGGAATGCCGTCCAGCAGCACACGGATCAGGTTGTCGGGCTTGTCGCCGTGCAGGTTGGTATTGAGCGCGAGCGACGGCTTGATGCCGAATTGCTTGATGCCTTGGTCGCCCTGGTGGCAGACCGCGCAGGCATTCTGGTAGAGGCGCGCGGCGGGCCCGCCAAGCGTACGCGCGGCATCGGCGCTGCGTTGCTCAAGCTGCCGCGCCTGCTCACTGGCCGCCGCCGCGTCGGGCTGCGTGTCGCCAAGCGACGCCACATAGTGCGCGATGGCACGCACATCGTCCTCGGGCAGCAGCGCCAGTTCTTCGATCACCGGCGCCATCGGCCCGGCCGCCGCGCCGTGATGCGGGGCGTAGCCGGTGCGCAAATAGGAGAACAGCGATTGTTCTGTCCACGGCACCGGTGCGTGCGACAGCTTGCCCAGCGCGGGCGCTTCCCAACCCTCGGCCTCGCCGCCGCCAAGATAGCGCCGGCCGCCCTGTTCGGCGCCCAGCGCGTTGCGCGGCGAATGGCAGGCGCTGCAGTGGCCCAGGCCCTCGGCCAGGTAGGCGCCGCGGTTCCACTGCGCCGAGCGGGCCGGATTGGCCTCGAAGGGCTTGGGGCTGTGGAACAGCAGGTTCCATCCGGCCATCAGCGGGCGCAGGTTGTAGGGGAAGGCCAGCGCGGTTTCGGGCGCCTTGGCGCGCACTGGCTCGGCGGCCATCAGGTAAGCGTAGAGCGCTTGCAGGTCGCCATCGCTGGTCTTGGCGAAGGCGGTGTAGGGGAATGCCGGGTAGAGATGCCGGCCATCGCGATGGATGCCCTGGCGCATGGCGCGCTCGAAAGCCGCGTAGGACCAGTTGCCGATGCCGGTCTCGACATCGGGCGTGATGTTGGTGCTGTAGATGGTGCCGAATGGCGTGTCCAGCGCCAGCCCGCCGGCATTGCGCACGCCGTTGGGCGCCGTGTGGCAGACCGCGCAATCGCCGGCGGCCGCTACCAGCCGGCCGCGCTCGATGGTGGCGGCCGAGTAGAAGCCGGCTTCGGGCGGGGCCACGGGCGCAATGGGCGCGCGCCACGGCATGGCCGTGGCAAGCAAGCCGGCCGCTGCGGTGGCGCCGGCCAGCAGCCAGTTGCGCTTGCGGGCGGCGCCGCGCTTGAGCGTGCCTTCGGGATTGGCCTGCGCGGCCAGCGCAAGCCGGATGCGGTCGCCGCTGAAGGGCGGCTCGCGCAGGCGCACGCCGGTGGCGTCGAAGATGGCATTGGCCACGGCCGGCGCGGCGGGCAGGGTGGCTGCCGCGCTCGTGCCGAGCGTGGCGTTGGCGGGGCCCAGCGCGCCGGCAATGCGCACTTCCGGCAACTGCGCGGTGGCAAGTGCCGGCAGGCTCGCATCGCGCAGGGCTGGCACGCTGGCGGCGGGCCAGCTATCGAAGCGGCTGGCGTCGACGGTGAGTTGCTGTGCGGCGTGCGCGGCTTCCTGCTGCAAGGCCAGGGCATCGGCCCCGCCTTGTTCGCCCGCATCGCTGTCGTGTCCCAGCGTGACGCCGGTGACGCGGACTTCGCCGGTGCTCGCATCCACCTCGACTTCCGCCACCCATGCGGACCAGCTCTGCACGGGCTGGCCGCCATCGGCCTGGCCGGCTTCGATGGTGCTGGCGTACGCAAAGCCCCGTCCGCGCTTTACGTTCTGTTGCGCCAGCGGGCGTTCGCCGCGCGGCTGCCAGTTGGCCTGCGCCGCGACCCGGCGCACGAGGCCTGCGCCGCGCGCGTCGTCGAGATGGCGCAGCCGCAAGGCCACGGGATCTTGCGCGCTGGCAGCTGCCACCTCGTCCAGGTGCGACTCATGTGCGAAGACGTAGGCACGCGCCGTCTGCGCTGGCGTGCCAGGCGCGCGTGGCTGGCCCGGCAGGTCGGCCTGCGTCACGCTCAGGCTGTCAAAGCGGTAGGGTGGCAGCATGGCAGCATCGGCCGCGTCGTGCGGGGCGCTTGCCTGGGGCTCGATCTCGCTGACCGGCGCTGTGGTGCGGGTGAGCCACAAGGCCAGCGGCGGCGCGTGCCTGAGCGCCGCGCTGCCGCGTGCATCCACTGCCGCGTTGACGGCATGGGCGGCGATATCGCCATCGCGCGTCCATGCGCTTTCGATATGCGTGTTGACCACCGCTTGCGTGGCGCCAAGCTCAAAGGCCTCCACGCGGACCTGCACCGGGCGCGCGGCCGCATGCGCCAGCAGGGCGGCATCGGCGGCGGCGTGGTGGGCGTACAGGGGATCCTCAACGCGGCTGGCGCCTTGCCAGCAGATCAATGCGACGCGGTCTTCGCCGATGCCGAGCAAGGCGGCCAGCTCCGCCCGCAGCGCGCCGGGGCTGCGGCTGGGCAGCCACACGCGCAGCGTACCGCCGCGCCAGTCGGCTATCGCGGTGCAGCCGGCGGCTTGCAGGCCGGCAAGTGGCCATCGATAGTCCTGCGCGTTCTGGCCAGCAGCATTCGCCATGGCCTGCGCGGTGTCGCCGTATTCGGCAAGGATGCGGCGGGTAAGCGGCATGCGCGAGGATGCTGCTTTCGGCGGCGCCTGCCAGCGGGCGCGCAGCGCGCTGGCGGCTTGCAGCGCCTGCGGCGCGGTATCGGCCGCAACGCCGAGAAAGTCGCCACGGCGCAATACCGTGGCAATGCCTGGCAGGGCGCGCGCGGCCGCCTCATCGCAATCGATCAGGCGGGCACTGCGCAGCGTGCCTGTTTGCCATGCCAGCACGGGCGGGCGGATGACGTGCCCTGCCAGCCGCTCCCGCTCGGGCGGCGGTTGCCATGCGGCTGGGCCGGCCTGCGCCATGACGAGGTCGTCGCGCCCGCTCATGCCGCGCCATCCTGGCCGGCGGCCTGGCGCAGCAGCACGGCGGCGCGTTGCACCGCGCGCAGGATCTCCACGTGCGTGCCGCAGCGGCAAAGGTTGAAGCGCAAGGCCTCGCGGATCTGCGCTTCATCGGGGTCGGGGTTTTCCGCCAGGAGTGCCTTGGCGGTCATGATCATGCCGTTCAGGCAGTAGCCGCACTGCGCGGCCTGCGCATCGATAAAGGCTTGCTGCACCGGGTCGGGCTGCCCGGCCGCGCCCAGCCCGTCGAGCGTGGTGATGGCGCGTTGCGCCACCGCTTTCACGGGAATCACGCAGGAGCGCGCCGCCACCCCGTCCACCAGCACCGTGCATGCGCCGCACTGGCCCAGCCCGCAGCCGTACTTCGGCCCGTTGCAGGCGAGGTCATTGCGCAGGACATAGAGCAGCGGCGTGTCGGGATCGACCTCGGCATCGAGCTGGTATGTAGTCCGGTTGACCCGGAGGCACAGGGGGCGGGGCGTGTTCATCGGGGGCTGGGGCGTTTTAGAACATCACTCGCTTGGCCGGGAGCCCAAAGGCACCCGGCGGTCTGGCTGGGGCGTGGCTCAGGCTGCGACGGCCACGCGCCCGGCTTCCACCAGCGGCTCGTTGAACACATCGTAACCGAAGCACCAGTCCGGGTTCTCGTTGGTGCGCAGCCACGTGTTGTTGTGCGAAACCAGTTGCACCTTGCCGGCACGCTCGGCGCGGTTGGCTTCATACAGCGAGAACGCGGCGCTGAAGTCCGACAGCCCGGTTTGCTGCAGGCAGCGGGTCAACATGGCGGCGTCTTCGATGGCCATGGCCGCGCCCTGCGCCATGTGCGGCTTCATCGGGTGGCAGGCATCGCCCAGCAGCACCAGGCGGCCGCGGCTCCACACCGGCAGCGGATCGCGCTCCAGCAGCGGCCACTTGGTCACTTCCACCGTGCCTTCGATCAGCGATTGCACGCCTTCGTGCCAGCCGTCGAACGCGGCGCGCATTTCCTCGATGCTGCTGGGCAGCCAGCTCTTGGCCATGTCCCAGGTGGGCTCGGGCACGCCGGTGACGTAGTAGATCTCGTCGAGCTTGCTGGTGTCGAAGTACACCATCATATGGCGATCGTCGGACCACCACTTGGTACAGCGGTCGTGGGTGAAGCCTTTGACACGCGAGATCGGGAACACGGCGCGGTGCGCCACATAGCCGGTGTACTTGGGCGGCTCGGCGCCCAGCAGGGTCTCGCGGATGCGGGAGTTCACGCCATCCGCGCCGATCACGATATCGGCTTCATCCACCGTGCCGTCGGCAAAGCTCAGGCGCACCACGTGGCCCAGGTCCTCCACGCTGGCCAGCTTCTTGTCGAACAGCAGCGTGCCGGGGGCCACCGCCTCGGTCAGCAGGGCGTGGAAATCTCCACGGTGCACGGTCAGGTAGCTGGCGCCGTAGTGCGACAACGCGTAATCCCCAAGCGGGATCTTGGCAACCACTTCGCCGCTTTCCCAGTCGCGGCTGTACCAGAAGTCCGGGTGGCAGCCCATGTCGTTGAGCGCATCTTCGATGCCGAGGCGGCGCATGATCTTCATCACATTCGGCCCGACGTGGATGCCGGCGCCCAGGCGCGAGAACGCCGGTGCCTGCTCATACAGCTTGACTTGGAATCCGGCGCGCTGCAGCAGGGCGGCCGCAACCGTCCCCCCCAGTCCGGCGCCGATCACTGCGATCCGTGGTTTGCCTTGCACGATATTTCTCCTGGCGGTGTGATGTGGGTCTGAAGAGGCCGTCTGGCCAATCGGTAAATCGAGTGTACACACGAGAAATTTGCTTGTAAAGAAATGACGTTGCACTCCTATGGAAAACCCTGATATCAAAGTGACTGACTCGATTTAATGCTCATAAACCGTGAAAATATGCACCATATGATGAGTTTATTCATTAAGTAGGCACTGAAATGGTGCGCCGTCCGCCGTCCAGTGCCTTATTGTGAAAATAGCATGTGTACACTACAATCGTTCGCAGGACACGGAGACCGCTGAAGGCTCCGGTCCGGCCGTGCAGGGTGCTTGCCGCTAGGACGGGCGCCAGGGCGGGTGGACAAAAACAGACAGATGACGGAGTCGACAGTGCAGAAAATTTTCCGTATCGGCCAGATCGTGCCGAGCTCGAACACCACCATGGAAACCGAGATCCCGGCGATGCTGACGTTGCGCCAGCAGGTCCGCCCCGAACGCTTCACCTTCCATTCCAGCCGCATGCGCATGAAGAAGGTGGTCAAGGAAGAACTGGCGGCCATGGACGCCGAGTCCGACCGCTGCGCGCTGGAGCTGAGCGACGCCCGCGTCGACGTGCTGGGCTACGCCTGCCTGGTGGCCATCATGGCCATGGGCCACGGCTACCACCGCGTCTCCGAAAAGCGCTTGCAGGCCCATACCGCCGCCAACGGCGCGGACGCGCCCGTGATCACCAGCGCCGGTGCGCTGATCGACGCGCTCAAGGTGATCGGCGCCAAGCGCATCGCCGTGGTCGCGCCGTACATGAAGCCGCTCACCGAGCTGGTGGTGGACTACATCCGCAATGAAGGCTACGAGGTGGTGGACTGGCGCGCGCTGGAAATCCCCGACAACCTCGAAGTGGGCCGCCACGACCCCGCCAGGCTGCCCGGCATCGTCGCGCAGATGAACACCAAGGACGTGGACGCCATCGTGCTGTCCGCCTGCGTGCAGATGCCGTCGTTGCCGGCGGTGGCCAAGGTGGAAGCCATGACCGGCAAGCCCGTGATCACCGCCGCCATCGCCACCACCTACGCGATCCTCAAGCAGCTCGACCTGGAGCCGGTCGTGCCCGGCGCGGGCGCGCTGCTGTCGGGTGCTTATTGATCATGCCTTCGGCAAAGGGAGTCCAGCAATGAGCCAGTTTCTCCACGGCGGCAATGTGTTCGCCAACGGCATCCGCCAGCATTACCTGCGCTACGGCGGCGACACCGGCGCGCGCGCGCGGCGCGACGCCGTGGTGATCGTGCCCGGCATCACCAGCCCGGCGGTCACCTGGGGCTTTGTCGGCGAGCAGTTCGGCAAGCACTTCGACACCTACATCCTGGATGTTCGCGGACGCGGCTTGTCCGAGGCCGGCGATGCGCTGGACTACGGGCTGGACGCGCAGGCGGCGGATGTGACCGCCTTCGCGCGTGCGCTCGGCCTGGCGCGCTATGCCATCGTCGGCCATTCCATGGGCGCGCGCATCGGCATCCGCGCCGCGCGCGGCAATCCCGCCGGGCTGACCCGGCTGGTGATGGTGGACCCGCCCGTTTCCGGCCCGGGACGGCGCGCCTATCCCTCGCAACTGCCGTGGTACGTGGATTCGATCCGGCTGGCGCGCCAGGGCATCGACGCCGAAGGCATGCGCCGCTTCTGCCCGACCTGGACGGAAGAGCAGTTGCGCCTGCGCGCCGAGTGGCTGCATACCTGTGATGAGCGCGCCATCGTCACGAGCTTCGAGGACTTTCACCGCGATGACGTGCACGCGGACATGCCGTCGGTGCAGGTCCCCACGCTGCTGATGGTGGCCGGCCGCGGTGACGTGATCCGCGCCGAAGACATTGAAGAGATTCGCGGCTTGCTGCCCGCCGTGCAGGTAGCGCGCGTGCCGGACGCCGGCCACATGATCCCGTGGGACGACGAGGCGGGCTTCTACCGCGCCTTCGGCGATTTCCTCGGTGCGCCGCTGCTGCAGGACCAGGCTGCGGCCTGATCCGCCTGCTTCATGAGAAAGGAGAGAACATGCCAGTAAGCGATCACGACCTGACCCAGGCCTGGCGCCAGGTGCTCACGCTGTCCAGGCTGCAGCCCGGGCAGACCGTCACGGTGCTGACCGGCGCCGCCACCCATCCGCAAACGCTGCGCACCGCGCAGCTGGCGGCCACCGCGATGGGCGCCATCGTCAATCGCCTGGACCTGCCGCCCGTCAACGGCGACAAGGCGCTGAGCCGCGACGCGCTGGCATATCTCGGCACCACGCCACTGACGGGCAACCCGGCTGCCATCGCCGCGCTCAAGGCCAGCGACCTGGTGCTGGACCTGATGACGCTGCTGTTCTCGCCCGAGCAGCACGAGATCCTCTCCGGCGGCACCAAGATCCTGCTGGCAGTGGAGCCGCCCGAGGTGCTGGTGCGGCTGGTGCCCACCGAAGCCGACCGCACTCGCGTGAAAGCCGCCACGGCGCGGCTGGCGCGCGCGCGGGAGATGCACATCACCTCGGATGCCGGTACCGACCTGCGCTGCGCGCTGGGCGAGTTTCCCGCCATCAGCGAGTACGGCTTTGTCGATGAGCCGGGCCGCTGGGACCATTGGCCGAGCGGCTTCGTGCTGACCTGGCCGGACGAGGGCGGCACCAGCGGGCGCATCGTGCTGGATCGCGGCGACATCCTGCTGCCGATGAAATCCTATGTGCAGGAGCCGATCGACATCACGGTGAACAAGGGCTACGTCACCAGCATCGAAGGCGGCCTGGATGCCGAGCTGCTGAGCGACTACATGGCCTCGTTCAACGATCCCGAGGCCTACGCCATGTCGCATATCGGCTGGGGGCTGCAGCCGCGCGCGCGCTGGTCCACGCTTGCCATGTATGACCGCGAGGCCACCATCGGCATGGATGCGCGCGCGTTCGAAGGCAACTTCCTGTGTTCCTTCGGCCCCAATAACGAAGCCGGCGGCAGCCGCACCACGGCGTGCCATATCGATATCCCCGTGCGCCATTGCACGGTGCGGCTGGACGGCGAGGCGGTGGTTGAACATGGGAAGGTGCTGGATCGCGAGTACCAGCAAGAGCAGCAACGAGATGCCAAGGGAGCCATCCATGCATGATGAAGTGAAGACCTACCAGCGCCAGGGCTTCGGCGCCACGCTGGAACCCAAGGCGCCCTACGGCCTGCTGATCATCGATTTCGTCAACGGTTTCGCCGACCCGGCCGTCTTTGGCGGCGGCAATATCCCCGAGGCCATCGCCAATACCGGGCCCCTGCTGGCCACGGCGCGCGAGCAGGGCTGGCCGGTGGCGCACAGCCGCATCGTGTTTGCCGACGACGACAGCGACCACAATATCTTCACGCTGAAAGTGCCCGGCCTGCTGGGCCTGAAGGAAGACAGCGATAACAGCGCCATCGTCACGCAACTGGCGCCGCGTGCCGGCGAACTAGTGGTGCGCAAGACCGTGCCATCTGCCTTTTTCGGCACCTCGCTGGCCGCGTGGCTGAACCAGCGCGGCGTGCAGACGCTGCTGGTGGCAGGCTGCGTGACCAGCGGCTGCGTGCGCGCCAGCGTGGTCGATGCCATGTCGTACGGGTTCCGGCCGCTGGTGCTGTCCGATTGCGTGGGCGACCGCGCCATCGGGCCGCACGATGCCAACTTGTTCGACATGGCGCAGAAGAACGCCACCGTGATGCCGCGTGACGAAGCGTTGGCGTTGCTGGCGCGGGCGCCGACCGCCTGATGGAAAGGCATCCGGCGATGCGCGATGACCGCCGGATGCGAGGCTCAGGCGCGCTTGGCGCGCGCCGGCTTCTTGCGGGCGGCGGGTGCCGCCGCGTCGGTTTCGGCCAGCGTCTCGCCAGCCGGGGCGGTGCCGGTGCCCGGCACGCAGACCGTGCTCAGCACCGTACGCTGGATCACATTGCGCCAGTGCTCCAGCGCCGGCTTGCTCATCATGGGCTCGCCAAGGAATGCGCTGAGCGTATGATGATTCGAGTTGTAGAAGTAGCCCAGCGACGCGATCACCAGGTAGATATCGCGGGCCAGCACATCGGGCTGGAACAGCCCGGCAGCCTTGCCGCGCGCCAGGATGCCATCGAGTACCGAGAGGGCGTAGCTGGAGATCTCCCGCAGCCTGCTCGACTTCTTGGCGTGCTTGCCCTGGCTCATGTTCTCGCTGGACAGGATGGCGACGAACTCGGGGTGCTCGAGGTAATAGCCCCAGACGAAGTCGATCAGCTGGGTCAGCGCGCGCACCGGGTCCTCGGGGTCGAGCTTGAGCGCCTGCTCGGCCTCGTTGAGCTGGATGTAGATGGTTTCGAGCACTTCGACGAACAGCTTTTCCTTGCTGCCGAAGTAGTAATAGATCATGCGGTCGTAGGTCTTGGCCAGCGAAGAGATTTTCTCCACGCGCCCGCCTTCGTAGCCGCGCAAGGCGAAGACCTTGATGGCTGCCTTGAGGATCTTGGCTCGGGTGTCCTGAGCTTGCCGGGCCCGGGTTCCGGCTGCCGCGCTTTTCTTAGCGGTCGGGGTGCTCATATGTTTGATACGTATTGCTTGTTCGAGGCTGGCAGTATAACGGCCAAGGCCGGCGGCACCGGAATCCGGCAGTCCGCCAGCGTGCCCACCTGAGACATGGAACGAATGGAAACGACCCCCGGCAACGGACCCCAGTCCGCGTCTCCTCCCGCAACGGCGCCGATCTCCCCCCGCGCGCAGCGCGACGCCCTGCTGCGGGCTCGCGGCGTGCTGCTGGTGACGCGCTCGCCGCAGGCCGCGCCCCGGCCCGCGCCCGGCCAGCCCGGCGCGGCCTCCGACTACATCGCCGCGCAGCCGGACATCTTCGTGGCGGTGCGGGACACCGGCGAGATCCTGGCCTTCAACGGGCACGTTGACCTGGGCACCGGCATCCGCACCTCGCTGGCGCAGATCGTGGCCGAGGAACTGGAGGTGCCGGCGGCGCGCGTGGCGATGACGCTGGGCCACACCGAGGCAACGCCCAATCAGGGCCCCACCATTGCCAGCGCCACCATCCAGATCTCCGCACTGCCGCTGCGCCGCGCTGCGGCGCAGGCCATGGCCTGGCTGCGCGAGCGCGCGGCGCTGCGTCTTGGCGTGTCGCCCGAAGCGCTGATCGCCGAAGACGGCCGCCTGCGCTTGCGCATTGAAGGCAATGACAAAGCCGAAGGCCTCGCCTACGGCGACCTGCTGGCCGGCGAGCATATCGAGCTGCCGCTGGCCGACGCCACCGCCACCAAGCCGGTCAGCGAATACCGCGTGGTCGGGCGCGCCGCGCCGCGCGTGGATATTCCCGCCAAGGCCACGGCGCAACTCACCTTCGTGCACGACGTGCGCGTGCCCGGCATGCTGCACGGCCGCGTGGTGCGCCCGCCTTACGCGGGGCGCGATAGCGGAGTCTTTGTGGGCACCAGCCTGCGCGGCGTCGACCGCGCATCGATCCGCGACGTACCCGGTGTCGTCGACGTGGTCGTGCAGGGCGATTTCATCGGCGTGGTCGCGCAGCGCGAGGAGCAAGCCATGCAGGCGGCGCGCCGCCTGCGCGTGGACTGGAAGCCAGTGCCGCCGCTGCCCCTGCTCACCGAGCCGGAAGACGCCGAGGCCGCGCTGCGCGCCAATCCGGCGACACGCCGCACGCTGGTGGACGAGGGCGATGCGCAAGGCGCGTTCGATGCCGCGGATAGCACGGATAGTGCGGGCCGCGTGCTGTCGCGCGGCTATGCGTGGCCCTACCAGATGCACGGGTCCATCGGCCCGTCCTGCGCCGTGGCGGACTATCGGGAGGGGGGACTCACCGTCTGGTCCGGCACGCAGAACCCGCATGTACTGCGCATCGACCTGGCGCGCCTGACCGGCCTGGACGAAGGCCGCATCGAGATCGTGCGGATGGAAGCCGCCGGCTGCTATGGCCGCAATTGCGCCGACGACGTTTGTGCCGATGCCGTGCTGCTGTCGCGCGCGGTGGGGCGCCCGGTGCGCGTGCAGCTCAGCCGCGAGCAGGAACATCTCTGGGAGCCCAAGGGCGCGGCGCAGCTGATGGACGTGCGCGGCGCCATCGGCCCCGATGGTGCGTTGCTTGCCTACGATTTTGTCAGTCGCTATCCGTCCAACGACGCACCCACGCTGGCGCTGCTGCTGACCGGCGTGGTCGACAACGCGCCACGCATGCTGCAAATGGGCGACCGCACCGCAGTGCCACCTTATCGCTACGCCGCCACGCGGATCGGCTGCGACGACACGCCCGCCATCGTGCGTGCCTCCTGGCTGCGCGGCGTCTCGGCCTTGCCCAACGTGTTCGCGCACGAATCCTTTATCGACGAGCTCGCGCATGAGGCCGACGCCGATCCGCTGGCCTTCCGCCTGCGCCACCTGCCCGACGAGCGCGCCACGGACTTGCTGCGCGCGCTGGCGGCGCATGCCGGCTGGCGCGAAGGCGCGCGCGGCACGCGTGGCCAGCCGGATGCGGATGGGCTGCTGCGCGGGCGCGGCGTGGCCTATGCCCGCTATATCCACAGCAAATTCCCGGGCTTCGGCGCCGCCTGGGCCGCCTGGGTGGTGGACCTGACGGTGGCACCCGATACCGGCCAGATCGTGGTGGAGCGGCTGGTGGTGGCGCAAGACACCGGCATGATGGTCAACCCCGACGGCGTGCGCCACCAGGTGCAGGGCAATGTGGTGCAGGCGCTTGGCCGCGTGCTCAAGGAACAGGTGCGCTTTGACGCCGCCGGCGTGGCCAGCCGCGAATGGGGCAGCTATCCGCTGCTGACTTTCCCCGAGCTGCCGCCCATTGAGGTGCTGCTGATGCCGCGCCAGGAGGAGGCGCCGATGGGCGCGGGCGAATCCGCATCGCTGCCGGGTGCGCCGGCGATTGCCAATGCGCTGTTCGATGCCACGGGGGTGCGGCTGCGGCGCGCGCCCTTCACGCCGGAGACGGTCCTCGCGGCATTGGCCGGCAAGCTCGGCCAGCCAGCTTGAGGCAGGCTACTCCGGCTCGCCGTCCGGTGCATTGCCGCGCTCGTCGCGCTCGTCGAACTCGCTCATCTTGCGCAGCAGGTAGGTGATGGCCACCCGCTCGGCGGGATTGAGGTCGCCAAAGGTCTGCTCGGAGATCTTGTGCGCGAACGGCACGGTTTCCTCGATCAGCGCATGGCCGGCCGGCGTCACCGTGACCACCACCTTGCGGCGGTCGTTGGTGTCGTGCGAAACCGCCACCAGCTCGCGTGCCTTGAGGCGCTCGATGATGCCGCGCACGGTGGCCTGGTCGATGGCGGTGGCCCGCACAATCTCGCTGAGCGAGCATGAGCCGCGCTCGTTGACCGCGCACATCACCACGAACTGCGCCGCGGTCAGCTGCGAATCGGCAATGGTCTGCTGGAAGATCGCCACATGGCGCTGGTAGGCGCGCCGCAGCAGGTGCCCCACTTGCTCGGTGAAATCGTAATCGGCGGCGGCGGGTTTTTGCGCGGCGGTCTTGCGCGCGGAGGAGTTGGACACGATGGGCGGTCTGCAGGCATGAGATAAACGTGCCTGGGAGTATACCGAGTGGGGCCGCGCGCGGCGGGTTTTTTGCGCGTGCGGCTCCGCTCGGGTCCTGCCCCGGGACCCCGTGCCGTGCGCGGCCCGTGTTCAGGTACCTTCGGTGCCTTCAACTTGCCGTTCACCACCACAATTCGGGGCGCAGTCTTTTGGCCTGGCTATTGCCAGCAGCTCGGGGAGGGTTGCGGCCACCCGGCCAGCGCTCACCGAAGCCCCGTTGCTAGCATCAGTAAAAGGGGAGTGCGGACCCGTGGACGTGTACGCCCCGTCGGAGCACCCGTCCGGCCTGTGCATGCCTGCGGGGACGGAACCTGCGTTTGCCTGGATCTGCCCAAGCCTGGCGCCGTCCGTGTATGGGTCAACCGGCCGTACCCCTGCGCTTGCAATACCTGCGGCGGCACCAAGCGCCGCAAACGATGCAACTGCTACTACTGCCTTCTTCAACGGTTTCATGTTGTTCTCCTGCATTCACACCAGAGAACCCCCACCTTCTCAGCAGGAAGTATAGGGTGCCGATGTGGACATAAGAACTGGCCCGTCATACGAAATAGTCATGCATGCCTTGGCGGTATCGAACGCAGCACGTGCGCGTGGGCGGGTGGCGTTCGATGCGTTGTTCCGCGATGTTCGAGCACGGGCTTGTGCGCCAGTTTCATCACGCAGTAACCGCAGCGTTCACTTCGACGGTGATGTGCGACAAGCTCCGGAATTGCCTTAGGCGGGCGTGGTAGTACTGCGGCCCGCGCTGGGGCGCGGTGGTGACTACGGAGACCACGGCACTCAGATGGCCCGGGCCAACGCGCCAGACGTGCAGGTCGACCAGCCTGTCGCCATCGGCCTCGATTGCCGCCTTGAGCTTGCCCGCAATGCGCTGGTCCGGGTTGAGATCGACCAGGATGCCGCCGGTGTCACGGATAAGGCCATAGGACCAGTTGGCAATCACCAGCGCGCCCACGACACCGGCGAGCGGGTCCATCCAGAGCCAGCCAAATGTCTTGGCCAGCAGCAGGCCGATGATAGCCAGCACGGAGACGGCTGCATCGGCGACAACGTGGATGTAGGCGGCACGCATGTTGTGGTCTCGGTGGTGTGCGCCGTGCCCATCTTCGTGGCCGTGGTCGTGCTCTTCGAATTCTACGGTGTGCTCACTGCCGGCAACGCCGACCACCGCGATGAAAACATGCGGCTCGGCAATCTCAGTCGCGGACTCCAGGTAGCCGGCCTTGCGCAATAACGCAAACTCCTGCCGGCTACCGTCTGGCCGGATGGTGGTCACGGTCACCGCGTTGACCGGTAGCGCCACGCTTGCCGTTTCTGCCCTGAGGCGAAATACCGGTGGCACGCCATCTTCGAAGATGGCGAGCGCGAAGTCGCCCGCCGGCGTGGAGATATGCTTTACCTCCTCATCATCATGGCCATGCTCGTCGCCGTGCGCGTGTCCATGGCCATGGCTGTGCCCATGATGGTCGCCGCCGCTCAACAGCCAGGCACTCGCGATATTCACCAGCAATCCGACGACAGCAATGGGAATGGCTTCGTCAAAGTGAATCGGAACGGGTGAGAAGAATCGTGCGACGGCTTCATAGGCAATCAGCAAGGCAATCATGGCCAGGATGATGGCGCTGGTGAAGCCAGCGAGGTCGCCCAGCTTGCCGGTGCCAAAAACGAAACGCGAGTCATTGGCGTGCCGGCGCGCGTAGGTGTAGGCAAGCGCGGCGATCAGCATGGCGCCGGCATGCGTCGACATATGCAGCCCGTCCGCAACCAGGGCCAGTGAACCGAACACGCTGCCACCGACGATTTCGACAATCATCATGAGGGCACAGAGGACAATCACGGCCCACGTCTTGCGCTCGTTCTTCTCGTGTCCGGCGCCCAGGAACACGTGGTCATGGCCTGCCCCAAACGGGGCGTCGTAGAAATTGCTCATCGCAGGCTCACTTAAAGTAGCTATGCACAACCTCGATCAGTTGTTCCTTGGCGTCGCCCTCGGCGTCACCATGGGCAGGTTCGGCTTCGACAAGGTGCGTGCGGATGTGGTCTTCCAGTACCACCGCCAGGAGGCCGTTCATGGCCCCACGGCAGCTCGTGATCTGCTGCAGCACGCCCACGCAACCTTGCTCTTCCTCGAGTGCGCGTTCAATGGCATCGATCTGGCCACGGATACGACGCACCCGGTTCAGCAGCTTTTGTTTCTCGCGGATTGTGTGGCTCATGGCTTCTCCTCAAAGATAGTATGGGGGAGTATATGTTATTTGCCGAGCAGGGTAGGATGACCTTGCAAGCCTCCGGGTCTTGTCCGCGGCAAAGGGCGAGAGCCGGAGCGGGTTGTACAAGTCGCGTCATGCGCACAATTTTGCTCGCCGCAGAACGTGGCTGAGAGTGCATCGCATAAAGCACGCGCGACCGCTGGTATTCGCGCGGTTGCGCGAATGGTGCCTTGCGCAATGTCTTATTGCTGCAATACAGGGGCACTATCATTTGCCCGCATCAAATCGCAGCTAAAGAATTCTGAAGAAGCATTTCTGCGTTTGGACCATTGGGGTGGGCCACACGCCGATTTGATTGCACGTCCAACAGCGGCATTTCTTCAAGACGGCACGGATGCCACAGAGTGTTCGGCTTCAGGTGCTCGGTTCGGTGGACGTATTGTCGCGGGGTTGCCGGAGCCATCCTGAGGGATGGCTCTTTTGTATTGGTTGTGGACTTGCGTGAAGTGGGCCTGGCGTGCTTGCCGCGCTTTGTCCTCGACGCGAATCGCTACTTCTCGCGGCTTGGATTCGCGCCAGTCGAGCTGGCTGCTTTACCACTGGAATTACGAGCGTCTGCGGAGTTCTCCGTGACAGCTGGAAGCAGCACGAACTCCTGAAGGTGGAGCTCTAGCGTCTCGACGCACGCACGGTCAGGTCTACCCCGACCCCCGACCCCCGACCTGTGTCACTGGGCCATCGCCTTACGCGCCTTGGATTCCGGACTACCTTCCATGTAGTACTTCCTTGCCCACCTTGCATCGGGCGCGAGGGTCAAATCCAGCTTGCGTGCGGGATCCTTGCCGACTTCAATCGCGATGGCCCGCGCGCGAAAATGCTCATACAGCCGCATGAACTCGGCCAGGTAGATGGCAGCAATTTTCGGACTGCGGATCTCCAGCAAGTTCTCGTCATTGTGGTGCAGTGAGTTTTCGCTCATGTTGGCCGAGCCGGTGTAGACGATGGGGTCGGCACCCTCGGCGTCGATGATGATGAACTTGTGGTGGATGATGACCGGCGGATAAGGCGGGGGCTGTTCACCCGGATAGACCGGAAGCTCAGGCTCGTAGCCGTCCGGTACCGCGTCCTTGGTGAAGTACATGCCGTCAACCACGTCCCGCTTGGTCTTCGAACGATGGTAGAGCTCGATCGCAGCCAGTTGTGCCTGCGTAACCGGCTTGCCAGAGGCGTTTGCCTTCAAGTGTATGGTACCGGTGTTCCGGCTGAGGCGGTTCACGAGGCCGAACATCATCTTGCCCTCGTCGCCCTTCCTGAAACACGCGTTGATGAGTGGTTCATCCGTTGGGGAGAACATACAGAAGAGAACCGAGTGCTGCGCAGCGCCGATTGCCGCGATGATGGTCTCGGTCTGAACCTGGCTGCCAGTCGGCTCGGGTGAGAAGATGGCTCGCACTTTGGTCACGCTGCCTACCTGGATGGAGGGCGACCAATCCTGGGTCAGACTGGCAGTTGCGGCAAGGCCAGGGTTGGAAGCCATGGCCGCGAGCCGCTCGTCGTAGAGGGCAGCTAACTCCTCCGACGCGAAGGTGTGTAATAGATTCGCCTGCTGTGTGAGACCCTCGGTCGTAAAGTTCGCAGAGCCCATCAGTACCCTGGCTGGCTTGCTGGCCCCTGTGTTCGTGACCAGAATCTTGTCATGCATGATGTTCGTCTTGTCCCGCGGGCAGAACTCAACATCGTGGCCCAGCTCACGGACGGCATCCGCATTCGGCGTCGGTTTTGCCGGCGCATTCCCTTGCTTGACCGGGTGGGCATCGTAGACGAGCGTTGCCTCATGACCATGGTCGGACGAGAACTGACGGAGCTGGGGAATGATCCAGAGCTTGTCGGTCAGATGATAGGCAGCACCCACTGCGACGGTGGCGCCGTCCAATACGGAGGGAATCGCTCTTTCCATCCCGTTCGCCAGCCACGTTCTGAGTTCCAGGTCTTTGTCAGGCGGCGGAGGCTGATTTGACGCCAACCCCATGGCCAGGACCTTGCGACTGAATGCTTGGGAGCGCATGACAGCGCGGTTGAACCACGTGCCCACACCGTCTTCAACATGCGCCGGCAGCTTAAGCTCGCAGATGGCGCTTCTGCCATCCAGCAGCATTGGCGCTGCCGGCGTGCCGACGACCGGATAGACCACGTAGGAAAAAGTGCCGGCGCGGTCTTCCTGCTTACCGGACTCGATGCGATTGTCCCACCACATGAACTTCTGGATGGGTGCGTCCTTGGACGGCACGTCGGGCTGGCCTGCCGGTACAGGGCCGTGAAACGTGTTCCGATTTGGAAGCCAGCTCGCCGCTTCGCGTGTTGTGCCCTCCGCCGACCAGAAGCCAGGTGTGCGTTTGACGGCGAACCCCAGAAAATCGTCGCGATCCTTGCCCTCCGGCCAGTCAAAGGCGAGCAAGACCAGCGTTGGCGACAAGTATCCCCTCACTTTTACAGGCATGGCTATCCTCGCAACCGAGTTGTCCATAGACGGTTGTAGCAAGCCTCTATGACAATTTTCGGACACGGCGGTGACCTGGCGCTTTACACCTGACCTCGCACCTGCGGATGAGCGCCGCGTTCCTCACGGCTGCGAGGGCCTTGGCCATCATGCTCCTGGCGGTCAAATCTGCCGAAGCGAAGCGCCAGGGTTGGCAATACCAGCAGGTTCAGCACGGTCGAGGTGAAGAGCCCGCCAAGAATGACAATCGCCATCGGTCCCTCGACCTCGTTACCCGGCTCGCCGGACTGGAGCGCCAGTGGCAACAGTCCAAGCCCGGTAACGAGCGCAGTCATCAGGATGGGGGCCAGCCGCTCAGTCGCGCCCAACGTTGCCGTCTCCAAATTCCACGTGTGGCCCTCGACCTGCACCAGATGCTGGTAGTGGGAGATGAGCATGATTGAGTTGCGCAGCGTGATGCCGAACAGGGTCACGAAGCCGACCATCGACCCCAGTGACAGCAATCCGCCCGTGGCAAACACCGTAAGCGCCCCACCCACCAGCGCGAACGGCAGATTTGCCATGACCAGGACCAGGCCGCGCCAACTGCGCAGTGCCAGATAGACAAGGAGGCCGATGCCGGCGGCCGCAATGACGAAATAGACCAGCAAGTCCCGCTGTGCTTGCGCCTGGGCCTGCGCCTCGCCCGACAGGGCGAAGTAATAGCCCTTCGGAAACTTCACGTCGGCGGCAATGCGTCGCTGAGCCTCACCGACAAACTGACCGAGCGAAGGACCGTTGAGATGCGCGGTCACGGTCTGCAACCGTTGGCCGCCATCGTGCAGAATGAGGTAGCGGCCGGTCGTTTGCGTGATGTCCGCAAGGCGGCTTAGCGGCACCATGATGCCGTCGGCATTGCGCAGGGGCAAGCCGCCCACCTGGGCCGGCGTGCGGCGAGATTCGCTGGCGAGCACCACCGCCACATTGAAGACGGCGTTTGCCTCATAGACCTGGGCGACTTCGGCGCCCTGGTAAGCGGTCTGGATGGCTTCCATCACATCCAGCGGTGCAAAGCCCCAGCGGGTCAACTGGTCCTGTCGCAGACGGATGGTTAGCTGGGGGATCTCGGGAGGAGACTGTACCGTCACCCCGGTCGCGCCCGGCGTGGCGCTGAGCGTGCGCGCCATCTGTCGCGCCAGGCCGTCCAGGATATCGAGGTCATTGCCGAACACGTTGACGATGACCGGTGCCGTGTAGCCGGAAATGGTTTCCTGGACCCGTTCGGTCAGAAAGGTTTCGGTCGCAAAGGTCAAGCCGGGAAAGCCCGCCATTTTGTCCCGTAAATCGGCCAGCGTCTGTTCCTGTGCCTCCGCATCCAGGCCAGGCTTCAGGTCGATTTCGAACTCGCTATATTGCGGGCCGAAGACATCGATGCCGCGCGCGGTTCGTCCAACCCGCTGCGCCACGCTCCGTATTTTCGGCACCTCCAGTAGCGCATGACTGACGCGCTCCCCGATATGCAGAGATTCTTGCAACGACGTGCCTGGTGTCGCCTGCATGTGGGCGATGAAATGCCCTTCGCGCAGCTCCGGCAGAAACTCCGTGCTGAAGAAGGGAAGCGTTGCCAGGGTCGCCAGCACCAGGCCGCAGAATGCCACGACGACGGCAATCCAGTGCTGCTCTACCTGGATGAGGATGGCTGCGTAACGGGCCTTGAGCCATTGGTAGACGTGGGGCTCCTGCGCGTCGCTGGGCCGGTTGGCCAGCATTGCGTAACACAGCGCCGGAGTCAGCGTGAGCGCAACGATCAGCGACGACAGGATGGCCAGGATGTAGGCCATCCCGAGTGGCGCGAACAGTTTGCCGGCAACGCCGGACAAGCTCAGCACCGGCAGGAAGACGGTGGCGACGGTAAATGTTGCGTATATCACCGCGCTTCGCACCTCGGTGGATGCGTTGACGACAACCGTGATGGCGGGCAACGGCGTCGCCAAGTGGCGGTTTTCGCGCAGGCGACGATAAATGTTCTCGACGTCGATGATGGCATCGTCCACCACCTCGCCCAGCGCGATGGCCAGTCCTCCCAGCGTCATCGTATTCAGTGCAACGCCAAAGTGGTGCAGTACCACGACGGCGGCCAGCAGCGAGAGGGGGATGGCGGTGGCTGAGATGAAGGCGGTGCGTACGTTGAAGAGAAATAGGAATAGGACGATGACCACCAGCGCCGCTCCCACAACGAGCGCAGTGCGCAAGTGGTCGGTCGAGGCGACGATGAAGTTGGCGGGCCTGAAGATGTCAGCGTGCAGTTGGATACCATTGGCCGCCAGCATTGGCTGTAAGGCTGCCAGCGCTGCCTCGACGTTCTTGGTCACCGACACGGTATCCGCGCCGTACTGGTTGCTGACCATCAGCACGACGCCCGCCTTGCCCTGGACGTTGGCGCCGCTGACCGGCAATTCCTGGCCAAGTACGACCTTGCCGACATCCGCGAGCCGGACCACGGCGCCGTTCTTCTGTAGCAGCACAACCTGGCCCAACTGCTCGGCGGTCGTGGTCTGGCCGACGGTGTTGAGGACAATGCGCTGGTTCGGGGTTTCGAGCACGCCCGCACCGCGGATGCCTGTTGCGCGCTGCGTCGCACTGACCACGTCGTGCAGCGACAATCCAAGCCGAACCAGCTTTTGCGGGTCGACCTGGACTTGGTATTGCTTGATTTCGCCCCCGTAGATACTTACGTCCGAGACCCCGGCGCGACTCAACAGCCGGGGTTTTAGCGTCCATTCGGCGAAAGTGCGCAGTTCCATGGGCGAACGCGTGTCCGACGTCAGCCCTATCCCAAGCACAATGCTGGTCGCCGAGCTCAAAGGGGTCATCTTCGGCGCGCGTACTCCCGCTGGCAGCTCGCCCGTGAGGGTTGCCAGATGCTCCGCCACCAACTGCCGGGCGCGGCGGATATCGGTCTGGCCGTTGAACGTCAGGGTAACGACCGATACGCCCTGTATCGATTGGGACCGCATGGATTCGAGCCCAATCGAGCCGCCCAAGGCGTTCTCCACGCGCTGGGTGACCAGCAGCTCGACCTGCTCCGCCGAGAGCCCCGGGGCTTCCGTCTGGACGGTAACGAGCGGTGGCGTGAATTCCGGAAAGACGTCGAGTTTGCTCTGGAGCAAGGCATAGATGCCGTAGCCGAGGAGCAGGCAGGCGAGCGCAAAGATGACGCCGCGCAGGCGGACGGAGAAATTGGCAATGGAGGTCAGCATATCGGGTCAGCGTGCGTCGTTACCTTGCTGGCCCGCCAACTGTGCGCGGGATTCCTCGGAAAGCAATAGTTGCGCGCCCCGGACCACGACCCGGTCGGCGGGCTTGAATCCTTCGGTGACGACAAAGTCCCCATCCTGCGGCGAGCGCGGGTCGACTGGCCGGCGCTGGAAGTGCGTAGTGTCGGACTGGACGTAGGCCCAGGGTTGACCGCCATACCAGACGATGGCGCCAGCGGGCACCAGCAGGCCGTCTCTTTGTGCCGACGATGCCGGGGCGTTTGCGGTCACGCGCATGCCGGTAGCCAGTGATACGGCGGCGCGATAGAAGTAAGCTTGTCCCGGGATGCTGGGGTCGGCCTGGGGTGATGGCGAAACCAGCCGAGCGTCGAACGCGGGCATGCCATCCGTGGTCACTTTCAGTAGCGCGGGGGCTGCTCCGGATGGCCCGGCCGGCAAGGCGACGCGCAACAACACTTGGCGGCGTGCCACGAAGGGGGCAAGCTCCGGAGATTCTGGCGTCGATGCCCAGGCCGAAAGTGCCGGTCCGAACTGCTGCCTAGCTGCGCTGGCAATGGTGGCGACTGCCGCGCGTGCCGCATTGACTCTTGCCGTCGCCGAAGCAAGCACTGCGCGCGCTGCTTGCACTGTCTTGAGCGACACATTGCTTGCGTCTGCGTTGAGCGTCTGGAGACGCTCATAGTCAGCTCGCGACGCGTCGAGCGAAGCTTGGGCGGCGTTCAGCTCGGCAACGCCGGAGGCATAGCGGCTCGCCATTTCCATGAGGGGTTGCAGGTCGAGAGCAATGCCATAGGCAGTGGGTCCGGTCGTCGCGCCGGCGGGCGCCAGCGCATCCACCTGGAAGCCGCTGCGTGCCTGCATGGCAGCGTCGACCATCAGCGTGGTGAAGCCATCTGCCATCGTGACGCGGACCGAGCTCGGGACCGGCGCCTCGCTTTGCGCTTCCTTGTCCTGCTCGCCCTTGCTCAGCAGGAAACCACCCAGCACAAGCGCGGCCAGGATCGCCGGCGACAAGAGCAGGATGCCCTTGAGTATTGTTTTTCTTGTCATGCTCATTGGACCTGGTAGTTCGGGTTGGCGATCGCATCGGGAGCGGCGAGCGGACGCTGGATAGCATCTTCCAGACGGCCGATGGCCTGCTGCATCTGGAGTTCGGCATCCTGCTGCGCAAGCCGCGCTGCAAGCTCAGTCCGTTCGGCAAGCGTTAGCGCCATGCGGTCAATCTGTCCGGCTTCGAAGGCGCGTCGTGCTGCACGGAGCTGGCGGCCTTGCGCACTGACCTGCTCCGCATTGCTTGTCACGATGCGCTGCGTGGCTTGATAGGCTGCGATGGCGGCATCGGTTTCGCCTAGCGCCCGGGCTTCAAGCCGCTTGAGCTGGGCTTCGGCTTCCAGTCGTCGCGCCCGCGCCTCTGCGATCGGCCCTTCGTTGCGATTGAAGATTGGCAGCACGAGATTGGCAAAGTCGAAGCCAAGCTTGTGCAGGCCTTGGTCAAAGGTATAGCCAGGGCCGAGATGGATGTCCGGATATTGCCTGGCGATTTCCAGCTGCAACGCGGCCTGACTGGCCTCGTATTGCGCTAGCCCGGATAGCAAGTCGGCCCGGTTCAGCAACGCCTGCAGCCGGATTTCCGGGGCCGGGACCGATGCATGAGGTGTCCCGAACTCCGCAAGGTCGATATCCAGGCCATTGAGCGCGCCCGGCCGCAACCCAAGCACATTGGCTACCTGGATCCTGGCGGCGACAGCCTGCCGCTGCGCGTCCAGCAGGTCCACCTGGGCCTGGATAAGAGCCAGGCGCTGCTGATTCAGCTCCCATGCCGAGGCCTCGCCCAGATGGACGCGCTTGTCCAGGATGGCATTCATGCGTTGGAACTGTGCCAGCTGCTGCTCGAGAAGCGTCGTGCGCGCAGTCGCAAACCACAGGTTCAACAGCTGGGTCCGTAGCTGGCTTCGCACGCTCCAGGCCACATTTGCCACGTCGTCGCGCGCCGCGCTTGCGAGGTGCGTCGCCTGGTCCATCCGGTAGCCGCGCTTGCCGGCAGTCTGAATCGGGATGTCCAGCGCAATGCCTAGCGTCCATGGCGAGTCCCCGTCCTTGGGATTCAGGGTGCCCTGCAACGGCAGCTGCAGCGACGGATTTGGCTGCTGCGCGGCGGTCGTCATGCTGGCTTCCGTGCTCGCCAGCCTGGCACGCGCGATGTCCAGGTCCGGGTTGTAGTAGAAGGCGGCAAGAGTCAGGGTATCCAGGTTCCAGCGGGGTGATGGCCGGCCGGCGCTTGAGGGCGGGGAATGCCGCGCAATGAAGTCGCGCAAGCCTGCCGATGCTAGTGAACGCTCGTCAATTGTGTTGGCAATCGAGCTGGCAGAGATTGGGCGTGCGTCATAGTGGTCGAACGCGCAAGCAGAAAGGATCGCGCAGCATACCGGGAGGAGCCATGCCCGGGACGAGGCTAGAATCCGGGGCATCGAGCCCGGTCGTGCCGTCTGCGTGGCATTTGCGTCATTCATTCCTCGGCTCCTCTGGTCGATTCGGTCGTCCGATTCAGACCCCCATGAGGTGAGCGGGTGTTGGTCTCGGGATGGTGGTTGGCAACAAGCGGGGGCGAGAATATGGAGCGAAAATTAGCGAGGACTTAGCTGGGGGCAAATCGAAGTGACTTATGCGGTAGTGCCCGCTAAGTCTCCGCTAAGTCCCCGCTAAGTCTGCACTGAGACGCTGCGCACGGGCATGCATGGACAACCAATTGAAAATGGGGAGCGGATGCGAACGCTACTGGTAGAAGATGACCCCCTCATCGGAGAGGCCATTTGCCAGACTCTGCGGGACGCGGGCTATGCGGTGGACTGGACGACGGATGGCCGACAGGCCGCTACGGCGCTATGCACCCAGCGCTACGAGGTGGTTCTGCTGGACCTGGGGCTTCCCGGAAAAGATGGCCTCGAGGTACTGCGCGAGGCACGCAGGAACGGAAATGCGGTACCGGTCCTCGTCATCACGGCACGCAGCGCGGTAGAAGACCGCATTGCCGGCCTGGACCTCGGCGCGGATGACTATCTGGTCAAGCCGTTTCACATCGGCGAGTTGCTGGCCCGGCTGCGTGCCCTCACGCGGCGGCAAGGCCAGGAGATCTCCCCAATCCTTTGCAACGGCACGCTCTCGCTGGACCAGGCCAGTCACGAGGTTTGGTACCAGGGGATCCAACGCCAGCTGTCGGCTCGCGAATTTGCGCTCCTGCGCGAGTTCCTGCTCCGACCCGGCGTCATCCGCTCCCGCAATGAACTCGAAGAGCGCCTCTACGGCTGGAACGAGGAAGTCGAAAGTAACGCTATCGAATTCCTCATCCATGGGATCCGCAAAAAGCTCGACGCGGGCGTCATCAAGAATATCAGGGGGGTGGGATGGATGGTGCCAAAGGCGGGGTGAACCGTTCACTCCTATGGATGTTGTCCGTCTCGATCTGCGGCACGATCCTGGTCATCGGGCTCGTGGCGGCGGCGGCGTCGTTCTGGTTCGCCTTAGAGGAGGCGCGCGACCTGCAGGATGACGAGCTCAGGGAGATCGCCTGGCTGGTCTCGCCGGGCGATGCCAAGGCGCTGTCTTCGCAAGGCGGGTTTGCGCAGGCCGATGAGCCAGAGATGCGCATCTGGGTGCTGAAGGTATCCAAGCTAGCCACCCGCGTGGTCACGCCGGACCTGTCGCTGACCCTGCCAGGCGAGCTATCCGATGGTCTGCACACCATTGATTCGCACGGGGAATCGTGGCGCATCTACGTCAGGCCGCTGAGCGCGGAATATGGCCTGGCAGTCGCGCAGCGAACCTCGGCGCGAGACGAGATTGCGCGCGACAGTGCGCTGCGCACGCTGATTCCGCTGTTATTCGTGATCCCTGTCCTGATACTTCTGGCGGCAATCCTGATCCGGATCCTGCTAGGGAAAGTGCAGCAACTCGCTGCGGAGGTCGACAAGAAGGGCGACACGGATCTGGCGCCGCTGGTCGCGCAGGCCGTGCCATCGGAAATCCTGCCGTTTGTCAGTGCGACCAACAGGCTGCTCGGGCGATTGCAGTCGGCCATTGCGCAGCAACGCCAGTTCGTCGCCGACGCGGCGCACGAACTGCGCTCGCCGGTGACGGCGATGACGCTCCAGCTTGAGAATGCGCTGACTGTCGAAGACACTACCAACGCAGCCCTGGCTCGCCTCGCGCCTCTGGGGAAGAGCATTTCGCGCATGCGCTCCCTGGTCGAACAATTGTTGTTGCTGGCTGAGCAGGATGCAGGGCCGCCAACGGTCAGTCACGACATCGACACCAAGGCTGTGGTCATCGATGCGCTTGGGGAGATATTCCCGTTCGCGGATTCCAAGGATATCGACCTTGGCCTGGAGGTCGGTGAGGCGCTGACGATTCGCGGGAATCAGGAAGACTTTCGCGTGCTGGTCCGCAATGCCATCGACAATGCGGTCCTGTACACACCACCTGGTGGCAAGGTTGATGTACGGCTGTATCGAATGGCCGACGCCGCCATATTCGAAGTGGAAGACACGGGGCCGGGCATCCCCGAAGAGGAGCTTGCCCGCGTGTTTGACCCGTTCTATCGGGTTGTCGGGTCGGGGCAGCCGGGAAGCGGGCTTGGGCTGGCTATTGTCCGGAGCGCGGCGGCACGCCTGCGTGGCCACGTCAGTCTGCATACCCTCGCGTTGAACGGCAAGGCAGGCTTGCTGTTCGTGTACATGCAACCCCTCGCAGGCAATTGAAGGCGAGCCGGCATTGCCGGGATCCGCGCCATGGCGCGTGCCCGTGCGCCGGGCGTTGACACGTTCATCGAGGCGTTGACCACCTGCATCTCCCGCGTGGACAATGGGGCTAGCCTTGCCCTCTGTCAGAACCGAGAGAATTGCCGCATGCCTTGCGCCGTTGCCGTAGCCGTAGCTGTTGCCGCCACCTCCGGCAAGCATTCCCTGTCGCAGCGCCTTGAGCGCGAGCGCATGCACGGCCTGACGGAGCGCGCCAGGCCGTTTGCCAGCCGGGCCGGCTATGCCAGCTTTGTCGCGGCGCCGTACTTGCTCCAGCGGGATATCGATCTTGGATGACGCCGACGCTGCTTCGCCGATGCCTCGTCCCAACACGAGCGACCCGCCGCTGCGGCTGGCGCGCACCCGCACGGCACGCGCGCTATTGACCGCGCTGGCGCTGCTGAGCCTCGGCGTAGCCATCCTCGGGCTGTTCGTGCCCGGCCTGCCCAGTACCGAATTCATCCTGCTGTCCGCCTGGGCCGCGGCCAAGGGGTCGCCGCGCCTGCATGCGTGGCTGCTTGGCCATCGCGTGTTTGGCCCGATGCTCTACAACTGGCACAACGGCCGCATGGTGAGCCGCCGCGCCAAGTGGAGCGCCACGGTGGCCATGAGCCTCTGCAGCGCCGTGCTGCTGTTCGGCATGCATCGGCCCTGGCTGGCCTACGGGGCGATTGCCTGCATGGCTTGCGTGCTGGTGTGGCTGTGGCGCCGGCCCGAGCCGGTGGCTTGATACGGGCGCCGCGCCCAATGCACCCCAAGCGCCCCAAGCGCCCTACGCGGTCTGTGTTTCGCGCGGCCTGGCCTTCTTTGCCGCCTTCACCGGCCACGCCAGCATCGCGGTAGCCGCCAGCGATTCCAGCGCGGCGCGCGACGCGCCATCGCGCGCCTGCATCGACATCCCCTGCATTACCGTGTTGAAGAATTTGGCCAGCGCGGACGCATCGGTGCCGGCCGGCAGTTCGCCGCGCTGGATGCCCTGCTGGATGCAGGCCTGCATGGCTTGCTCCTTTTCCTTGCGGCGCTCGCGCAGCGTGTCTTCGATATAGGCGCAGTCGGCCGAGCAACTGGTACCGGTCATCAGGAAGCAGCCGGCGGGGTTGCCCTTGGCGCTGAACAAGGCGGCCGCGCCGGCGAGCAGGCCGTGCACGGCGTCATGCGCGCTGCCAGCGCCTTGCAGCGGCGCGTAGAGCAGCGCGCCGTGGGTATCCGCATAGCGGTCCACGGCTTCGTAGAACAATTGCTCCTTGCTGCCGAACGCGGCATACAGGCTGGGCGCGGTGATTGCCATGGCCTCGGTGAGCGCGGAGATCGAAGTGGAGCTATAGCCATAGCGCCAGAACAGCGACAAGGCCTGGCCCAGCGCCTCGTCGCGATCGAACTGCCTGGGCCGCCCGCGGCCCGCACCGGAAACACTCTTTTTCATAGTGGTCATTATATTTTTCCGTTGCCAGTGACGCCAGTGGTGATTAGTATAGTGATCGTTCAATAAATTGCTGCGCCGCAGTCGCTCGCCATGATCCCTTATTCCCTGCTTGACCTGTCGCCCATCGTGGAAGGCGGCGACGCCGGCCAGGCCATGCGCAATTCGCTCGCGCTTGCCCAGCACGCCGAGCGGATGGGCTACCGCCGCTTCTGGCTGGCCGAGCATCACAACATGCCTGGCATCGCCAGCGCAGCCACGGCGGTGCTGATCGGCTATGTCGCCAACGGCACTTCCACCATCCGCGTGGGTTCGGGCGGCATCATGCTGCCCAACCATTCACCGCTGGTGGTGGCAGAGCAGTTCGGCACGCTGGCGTCGCTCTTCCCCGGCCGCATCGACCTTGGCCTGGGCCGCGCGCCGGGCACCGACCAGTCCACCGCGCGGGCGCTGCGCCGCAGCGCCACGCAAGATACGGCCGATGCCTTCCCGCAGGACGTGGAGGAGTTGCAGGCGTACTTCGACGATCCGCGTCCCGGCCAGCGCCTGCGTGCGGTGCCCGGCGCGGGCCTGAAGGTGCCGTTGTGGCTGCTCGGGTCCAGCTTGTTCAGCGCGCAGTTGTCGGCCGCGATGGGCCTGCCTTTCGCGTTTGCCTCGCACTTCGCGCCGGGCTTCATGCGCCAGGCGGTGGACCTGTATCGCAAGACCTTCCAGCCGTCCGAGCAACTGTCCAAGCCGCATGTGATGCTGGGCCTGAATGTGTTCGCGGCGGATTCGGATGCGCAGGCTCGGCGTCTGTTCACGTCGCTGCAGCAGCAATTCCTGGCACTGGTGCGCGGCAGCCCTGGCCCGATCCGGCCCCCGGTGGACAATATCGAGCTGCTGTGGACGGAAACCGAAGCCACGCATATCCGGCGCTCGCTGGCGTGCTCGGTGGTGGGCGATCCGGAAGGCGTGCGCAACGGCTTGCGCGCCTTCGTCGAGGAACTGCAACCCGATGAGCTGATGCTCACCGCGCAGATCTACGATCATGAAGCCCGCCTGCGCTCCTTCGAGATCGCGGCGCAGGCCATGCGTGCGGTGGAATTGCCGGCCAGGGTCACGATCTGAAGCGCGGATTGCGCGGAACCTCTCAGAGGTGCTTGTAGAAGAACACGTCGCCGCGGTGAGGCTGGTTGACAGGCATCGACAGAATAATCGGTGCCAAGGATCTGTCCTTCGCCGTCCTGCGCGATCAGCAGCACGCGCTCGCCACGCGCGACGCCATCGGCCACGCCGCGCCAGAACTGCGTGGCCTTCTCGCGCGGCAGCGCCAGCATGAAGCTCACCGACGCGCCACCCTCCACGCAATCGATCAGCACGTCGGCCAGCGGCTCGATGCAAGCGGCGGCTTCACCGGCGCCGGCACGCCGCACGGTGATGTGTTCGGTCATCCCGGTCATCCGATTCATCGGAGAAGAGCCACCACGCGAACACTTGCCATCGGGTGATAGGCCGGCGTGCCCGCATGCGCGAGGGTCGGTGCTGGGTCGGTGCCGGTCAAGGCTCCAGCACAGGGACTTGGCTGTCAAGGGGCCGGCTTTCAACGGGCTGCCTTGTCAGCAGGAGCGGCCCTTCTTCGCTGAACAAAGGGCTCAGGCATGCCGCGGCGATCAGAACCTTGGCGTCAGCATGAAAGAAAAAAGCCCGCTGCCGGTGTGGCGCGGGCTCACTCTTGCTGTCTGGGTGGCTCCCCTCTCCCGCGTGCGGGAGAGCAACCGTGTCAAGTGGGGTCGGGGGAGAGGGCGGGCGTTGGATGTGGTGTTGGCCTGCTTGACGTCAAAAGGTCAAAAGGTCAAAAGCTCAACTGCTTAAAGTCAAAGGCAGTTTCACCTCTCCTGCGGGGAGGCGACCTACTTTCTTGTCTCGCCAAGAAAGTAGGCAAAGAAGGCGACCCGGATGCGGCGAAAGACTCCTCGTCGGCAAGCCAAAAGAGCGGCCGGGACCCAAACTCACATCGCCTTAGGGCGATGCTCAGACATGGGTCCCTCTTTTCCGCTCTTTTGGCTTGCCGACGAGGCGCCGCATAACGGGAGATTCAAACCTTGACGGCTCGCTTCGCATCGCGCTTGGGCGATTTCCGCCTGGGCGGCGGAAATCACGGCTACCACAATTGGTTGATCTTGCCGCCGGTTTGCTCCCCTCTCCCACTTGTGGGAGAGGGGCTGGGGGAGTGACTGCCGTCGTCATGGCCAACGGCTTTGGCCCATCCCTGTCAGCTTCGTTCGGCGCTTGGAAGTCGCTCTACCTTAAGCAGCCAGCCGGAACGACGCCACCGAACGCATCATCGATTGCGCCTGCTCGGCCAGTGCTTCGGCCGCGGCGGCGGCCTGTTCCACCAGCGCCGCGTTCTGCTGGGTCACCGTGTCCATCTGGTTGACCGCCTGGCCAACCTGCTCGATGCCGGCGCTCTGTTCGTTCGATGCCGCGCTGATTTCGCCCATGATGTCGGTCACGCGTTTGACCGCGCCAACAATGTCTTGCATGGTCTGGCCGGCCTTGGCGACCAGCGCGGAGCCGTTGTCCACCTGGGCCACCGAGTTGTCGATCAGGCCCTTGATCTCCTTGGCGGCGGTGGCCGAGCGCTGGGCCAGGCTGCGCACCTCGCCCGCCACCACGGCAAAGCCGCGGCCTTGTTCGCCGGCGCGCGCTGCTTCCACGGCGGCATTCAGCGCCAGGATATTGGTCTGGAAGGCGATGCCTTCGATCACGCCGATGATGTCGACGATCTGGCGCGAGGCGCCGTTGATCTCGCCCATGGTGGTCACCACCTGGTTGACCACCTGCCCGCCGCGATGCGCGATATCGGAGGCGTTGACCGCCAGGGAGCTGGCCTGGCGCGCATTGTCCGCGTTCTGGCGCACGATGCCCGTCAGCTCTTCCATGCTCGATGCGGTCTGCTCCAGCGCCGAGGCCTGTTCCTCGGTGCGTTGCGACAGGTCGGTATTGCCCGCGGAAATCTGCTGCGTGGCGGAGGCGATCGAATCCGCCGCGCCGCGGATCTCGCCGAGCGTGCCGGACAGGCGCTGCTGCATGCGCTGCATGGCCGCCAGCAGGCTGTGCTCGTCGCCAGCGCGGATGCGTACCGGCACCGTGAAGTCGCCGTCGGCGATGCGCGTGACCACCTCGGTGGCGTAGGCCGGCTCGCCGCCCAGGCTCTTGCGCACGGTGCGCATGATGGCCAGCATGAACGCCGATACCAGCGCGCCGATCAGCAAGGTGCTGATGGCCGCGGAGATCAGGTTGTCGCGGAAGCTGCTTTCGATGTCCTTGAGGAACACGCCGGTGGCCACGTGCCAGTCCCAGGCCGGCACGTAGCGCACGTAAGTCAGCTTGAGCGCGGGCGTTTCGGTGCCCGGGATGCGGCCGCGATAGGTGGTGAAGCTGTTGTCGGGGCTGGCGCCGGCGCGCGCGCCCGCTTTGCCGGCATCGACGATGCTCTGGTACACCAGCTTGCCGTCGGGGTCCTTGAAGTCGCCCACGACCTTGCCTTCCATCTGCGGCAGCCCCGGGTTGAGCACCACTTGCGGCTTGGAGTTGAGCAGGAACAGGTAGCCCTTGTCGCCGAAACGCATCTCGCGCAGCGCATCCTTGGCCGCGACCTGCGCGTCCTCAGTGCTCATGGTGCCCTTGGCGGCGCGGTCTACATAAAGCTTGACGATGCCTTCGGCGGTCGCCACCAGCGACTGCAGGCTCGCGCGGCGCTCGGCCATCATGGTGGCACGGGTGTCCACGGCGCTCCAGGTGCCCAGCGCGAGCAGGGCCAGCCACATTGCCACCAGCGCGGCCCAGAGTTTGGCGTTCAACGAAATTCGATTCATGATCATGCTTACCGGGAACGGGCAGCCGTTCGCGCCGGCGGCGCGGCATCGGCCTGACCTTGGTGTTGACAGACAGGCACAGGCGACACGATTCCGCTCGCTGCGCATAGCCTGGCCACAGCCGGTTAACGACCCACCACCGTTGGGACTTGAATGGGTGGAGATGAAGTGACCTAAGGTAAACCCAGCCCTGGATCGGCAAGGTTTCCGATCTCTGCCTACAATGTGCTTTAAGCCGCGCCTGGATGACGGGCGGCTCAACGCAACCCGCGGAGCAAAACGCATGACCTCAAGCATCACCACACGCAAACTGGGCAGGTCCGGGCTGGAAGTCTCGCCCCTGGCATTTGGCGGCAACGTGTTCGGCTGGAGTGCCGACGAGTCCACCTCTTTCAAGCTGCTCGATGCCTTTGTCGGCGCCGGGCTCAACTTCATCGATACGGCCGACGTGTACTCGCGCTGGGTGCCGGGCAACCAGGGCGGCGAGTCCGAGGCCATCCTCGGCAAGTGGTTCAAGCGCAGCGGCAAGCGTGCCGAGGTGGTGCTGGCCACCAAGGTGGGCATGGACATGGGCGAGGGCCGCAAGGGCTTGTCGCGCGCCTATATCGAACGCGCCGTCGACGCGTCGCTGCAGCGCCTGCAGACCGACTACATCGACCTCTACCAGTCGCATACCGACGACCAGGATACCCCCCTGGAAGAAACGCTGGACACCTACGCCCGCCTGATCAAGGCCGGCAAGGTGCGCGCCATCGGCGCCTCCAACTACAGCGCGGCGCGCCTGGCCGAGGCGCTGGAAACCAGCCGCCGCCACAACCTGCCGCGCTATGAAAGCCTGCAACCGCACTACAACCTCTATACCCGCAGCGAGTATGAGGCCGAGCTGGAGCCGCTGGTGCTGCGCGAAGGCCTGGGCGTGTTCAACTACTATGCGCTGGCCAGCGGTTTCCTGAGCGGCAAGTACCGCTGCGAGGCCGACCTGGACAAGAGCGGCGCGCGCGGCCAGAGCGTCAAGGCCTATCTCGATGCGCGCGGCCTGCGCATCCTGGCGGCGCTGGACGAGGTCGCGGCGCGCACCGCCACCAACCCGACGCAGGTAGCGCTGGCCTGGCAGATCGCGCGCCCCAGCATTACCGCGCCGATTGCCAGCGCCACCTCGCTGGCGCAGCTGGACGACCTGATCGCCGCTACGCGCCTGCAGCTGAGCGCCGACGAAATCGCGCTGCTGGATCAAGCCAGCGCCTGAGCGCGCTTACCCTGGAGGAATCAAGGGATGCATGAGAAGAGAATGAGCCACGGCAACAGCGCGGGCGGCAACACGCCGGACCTGAGCGCGGTCAAGGCGCTGGTGTTCGATGTCTTCGGCACCGTGGTGGACTGGCGCACCAGCGTGATCGCGGACCTGGCCGCATTCGGGCAGGAGAAGGGCATCGAGGCCGACTGGACCGCCTTCGCCGACGCCTGGCGCGCCGGCTACGTGCCCGGCATGGAGCGCGTGCGCAAGGGCGAGCGGCCGTGGGCCAATATCGACGTGCTGCATCGCGAGCGGCTCGATGCGCTGCTCGACCAGTTCGGCATCGAAGAGCTCAGCGAAGCGGAGAAGGACTACCTCAACCGCGCCTGGCACCGCCTTTCCGGATGGCCGGATGCCGTGCCGGGCCTCACGCGGCTAAAGCAGCGGTACATCATTTCCACCTTCTCCAACGGCAGCGTGCAGTGCCTGGTCGACACGGCCAAGCATGCCGGCCTGCCGTGGGACGCGGTGTTCAGCGCGGACATCGTGCGCCACTTCAAGCCGGAGGCGGAGATCTACCGGGGCGTGATTGCCTTCTTCGACCTGGAGCCGCAGGAGGTGATGCTGGTGGCGGCGCACAATAATGACCTGCGGCATGGCCGCTCGCATGGGATGCGCACCGCCTATGTCAACCGGCCTACGGAGTATGGCCCGAACCAGTCCAAGGATCTAGCGGCCGAGTCGGACTGGGATGTGGTGGTGAGCAGCTTGACGGAACTGGCGCAGCGGCTGGGCGTTTGAGCGCCTGCGTGCGCTAACTAGCGCACATCGGCCTGGGAAAGCCTGCCTTTGCGGCCTTGCGCTGCACATGGCGCGCGTCCGGCCAGTGCGATCGGGTTTGCCCAAGCCACTCCCTGTCGGATACATTAGGACTCCCGGCCGCCCATACCGCAACCCTGCGGCGCAACAGAGGCCACGCCAGAGCCGGGAGTTGGCGCGCGCCGGCACGGCGGCGCGCCAGGAGACGACAAGGAGACCACGATGGACCTGCGGCAACGCGAGCACATCGACACGGTAGTCCAGCTCACCACCCGCGCCAGCGCGCCGATGGTGCGTGCGCCGGAAACCATCATCCAGAATTCGTGGCGGCGCTGCGTGCATCAGTACGGGCTGGATCCGGCGCGCATGCAAGAGGCGCACATCCTGCCGCAGACCCGGCTGCGCGAGCACCAGCAGCGCATCGACGATTTCGCGCGGATCGCGCGCCACGGGCTGCAGACGCTCTATAGCCAGGTGGCCGGCATGGGCTATGTCGTGCTGCTGACCGACGCGCAGGGCGTGACGGTGGATTACCTGGGCGACGCCAACGCCGATGCCCGCCTGCGCCACGCCGGGCTGTACCTGGGCGCGCAGTGGAGCGAGTCCGGCGCCGGCACCTGCGCGGTCGGCACCGCGCTGGCCACCGGCCAGGCGTTGACCGTGCACCAGGCGGATCATTTCGACGCCACCCATATCCCGCTGACCTGCACCGCCGCGCCGCTGTTCGATTCGCACGGCAGCCTCTGCGCCATCCTCGACATTTCCGCGCTGACCTCGCCGCAAGCCAAGGACAGCCAGGGCCTGGCACTGCAGATGGTACGCATCTACGCCAGCCGGATCGAGAACGCCAGCTTTGTGCGCAGTCACCGCGAAGACTGGATCCTCAAGCTCAATGCGGCCCCGGAGTTTGTCGACGTCAACCCGGAATACCTGCTCGCGCTTGACGCGTCGGGCCGCATCGTTGGCCATAACCGCCGCGCGCAGCAGATGCTGGAGGCCGAGCTGGGCGTGGCCCCGGGCGGCGCGCCGCTGCTTGGCATGCCGTTCGAGTCGCTGTTCGAGGCGCGGCTCGACGAGCTGGGCCGCTTCATGCATTCGCGCCCCAGCGAGCAGCGCGCGCTGGCGCTGGCCCGCACCGGCGCGCGGCTTTACCTGAGCGTGATGCCGCCGGCTCTGCGCTGGCAGCGCGCGCGTGACACCACCGAGCGGGCCACGCCGCTGCAGGCGCCGCTGGCCGCGCTGTGCGGTGGCGATGCCGCACTGCAGCAGCAATTGCTGCGGGCCGCCAAGCTGGTCGATTCGCCCATCAACCTGCTGATCAACGGGGAGACCGGCAGCGGCAAGGAGTACCTGGCCAAGGCCCTGCACCAGGCCAGCTCGCGCCGCGACGGCCCCTTCGTGGCGGTGAATTGCGCGGCGATTCCCGAATCCCTGATCGAGAGCGAGCTGTTCGGCCACCTGCCCAACAGCTTCTCGGGCGCCGGCTCGCGGCCCAAGCGCGGGCTGATCCAGGAGGCGGACGGCGGCACGTTGTTCCTCGACGAGATCGGCGACATGCCGCGCGAGCTGCAGTCGCGCCTGCTGCGCGTGCTGGCCGAGGGCGAGGTGCTTGCCATCGGCGCGGCGCGCCCGGTGCCGGTCAACCTGCGCGTGATTTCCGCCACGCACCATCCGCTGGACCAATTGGTGAGCAGCGGGCGCTTCCGCGAGGACTTGTACTACCGGCTCAACGGCGCGCGGTTGATGCTGCCGCCGCTGCGCGAGCGCACGGACCGGGACTGGCTGATCGGCAAGATGCTGGACGCTGGCGGCAAGCCAGCTACCGTGACCCTGTCGCCCGCGGCGCGCGCGCGGCTGCATGCGCATCGCTGGCCCGGCAACCTGCGGGAGCTGCGCAATGCGCTGGAGTACGCGCGGGCGGTCTGTGACGACGGCCACATCGAGGTGGAGGATCTCCCGGAAGGCATTGGCGAGGGGATGCCCCAACAGGGTTTGCTTCCCGTTTCCGCCAGCGTCCCGCCGGGCAGCGCGGCCGTCGAAGCCGCCTGCGCGCCGGCATTGCCGGCCTCGGGCTTCGACCCGCATCAGTTGCCGCCGGAAGGCATGCTGCTGATGCAATACCTGCGCGCGGCCGGCTGGAACCTGAGCGCGGTGGCGCGCCAGATCGGCGTGAGCCGGATGACGCTGTACCGCCGCATGGCGCGCTACGGCATCGCGTCGCCCAACCAGCGCGACGCGGCGCACTAGCAAGCCAGCGAACATGGCGGCGCGGCTCGCCCGCGCCGCCTTCTCAACCCGGTTCAAGCTCCCCGCTACACCTGTTCACGCCCTGTACACCTGATGCTGTGACACCTGTCACGCTGCGGCCTGCGCACAGCCTGCAATGTCCCGGCGCGCCCCGCGTTTTCTTGGGGTAATCCCGAGTTTTTCCCGCTTCCGACGTGCCTATGCGGGTTGGCACGCCCATTGCGATATGCCTGTCATAACCAGAAAGACAGGAGACAGGCATGGGTGAGCAAGCGCTGGCCGACCGGCCGCTGGTCGGCATCATCGCCAACCCGATTTCCGCGCGCGATATCCGCCGCGTGATCGCCAACGCCAACACGCTGCAACTGGCCGATCGCGTCAATATCGTGCTGCGCCTGCTGGCCGCGCTGGCTGCCTGCGGCGTGGGCCGCGTGCTGATGATGCCGGACCGGGAGGGCATGCGCGTGCTGCTGGCGCGCCACCTGTCGCGCCGCCAGGGGCCGGATGCCGCGCTGCCGGAAGTGGAGTACCTCGACATGCCGGTCACCGCGCGCGTCGACGACACCTTCCTGGCTGCACGCATGCTGCGCGAGGCGGGCGTCGCCGCCATCATCGTGCTGGGCGGCGACGGCACCCACCGCGCGGTGGTGCGCGAATGCGGCAGCGTGCCGATTGCCGGCATCTCCACCGGCACCAACAACGCCTATCCCGAAATGCGCGAGCCCACCATCACCGGGCTGGCCACGGGCCTGTTCGCCAGCGGCCGCATTCCCGCCACGCAGGCGCTGGCCGGCAACAAACGGCTCGACATCACGATTGCCGGCGAAGGCGAGGTGCGCCACGACATCGCGCTGGTCGACGCCGTGATCTCGCACGAGCATTTCATCGGCGCGCGCGCCTTGTGGAAGACCGAGACGCTGGGCGCCGTCTATGTGTCCTTTGCCGACCCGCAGGCAATTGGCCTGTCCGCCATCGGCGGCTTGCTGGAGCCAGTGGGCAGGCATGAATCCGGCGGCCTGGCGATCGAGCTGGCCGCGCCCGGCGAAGGCCGCTTCGAGCTGCGCGCGCCGATTGCGCCCGGCCTGCTGCGCGCGGTGCCCATCGCGGGCTGGGAGCGCCTGACCGACGGCGTTGCGCACCGCGTGCGCCAGCGCGCCGGCATCGTTGCGCTGGACGGCGAGCGCGAGCTGGTGTTCGGCCCGCACGACGAAGTCACCGTGACGCTGCGCGAACACGCCTTCCTTAGCATCGACGTGGCGGCCTGCATGCGCTATGCCGCCGCCGCCGGGCTGATGCGCAGCGGGCGTGCGCCGCCGCAGCAACAGCAACCCCCACCCCAGCCACTCACCGAGCTTTTTACCGCCACCACAAAACCTTGAAGGAGACAGACATGACAGCCAACGCATCCGGTACCACCGGGAACACGCTGCCCCTCGACAAACAGGAACTGCTCGCCGTCTATCGCAGGATGCGCACCATCCGCGATTTCGAAGAGCGCTTGCACGTGGATTTCGGGCGCGGCGACATCCCGGGCTTCGTCCACCTCTACGCCGGCGAGGAAGCCGCCGGGGTCGGCATCCTGCACCACCTGGGCGACGGCGACCGCATCGCCAGCACGCACCGCGGCCACGGCCACTGCATTGCCAAGGGCGTGGACCCGGTGGCGATGATGAAGGAGATCTACGGGCGCAAGGGCGGTTCCTGCAATGGCAAGGGCGGCTCGATGCATATTGCCGACCTGTCCAAGGGCATGATGGGTGCCAACGGCATCCTGGGCGCAGGCGCGCCACTGATCTGCGGTGCCGCGCTGGCCGCCAAGTTCCGCGGCAAGGGCGAGATCGGCATTACATTTGCCGGCGACGGCGCCTCCAACCAGGGCACGTTCCTGGAGAGCCTGAACCTGGCCGCGGTATGGAACCTGCCGGTGATCTTCGTGATCGAGAACAACGGCTATGCGGAATCCACCGCGCGCGACTACGGCACGGCCGTGGACAGCTATGTGGACCGCGCCGCCGGCTTCGGCATTCCCGGCGTGACGGTGGACGGCACCGATTTCTTCGCGGTGCACGAGGCGGCAGGCGAAGTCATCAAGCGGGCCCGTGAAGGCGGCGGCCCGGCACTGCTGGAATGCAAGATGGTCCGTTTCTACGGCCACTTCGAAGGCGACGCGCAAACCTATCGCGCCTCCGGCGAACTCGACGACATCCGCGCCAACAAGGACTGCCTGAAGAAGTTCACCGCCACCGTGACCCAGGCCGGCGTGATCGCGCTGGACGAACTCAAGGCCATCGACGAGCAGGTTGCCGCACTGATCGAGGACGCGGTGCAACAGGCCAAGGCAGCGCCGTTCCCCTCGCCCGCCGACCTGCTGACCGATGTGTACGTCAGCTACTGAGCACAGCCAGCCAGGCATCCCGAATCCCACGGCATAACGAAGACCAAGCACCAATAGAGCACGATCAGGAGACCACACCATGTCCCGCAAATTAAGCATGAAGCTGGCGATCAACGAAGCGATCGACCAGGAAATGACCCGTGACCCGAGCGTGATCATGCTCGGTGAAGACATCGTCGGCGGCGCCGGCGCGGACGGCGAGAAAGACGCCTGGGGCGGCGTGCTCGGCGTGACCAAGGGCTTGTACGCCAAGCACGGCGACCGCCTGCTGGACACGCCACTGTCCGAATCCGCCTATGTGGGCGCGGCCATCGGCGCGGCAGCTTGCGGCATGCGCCCGATTGCCGAGCTGATGTTCATCGACTTCATGGGCGTGTGCTTCGACCAGATCTTCAACCAGGCGGCCAAGTTCCGCTACATGTTCGGCGGCAAGGCCGAGACGCCGGTGGTGATCCGCGCCATGGTGGGCGCTGGCTTTCGCGCAGCCGCCCAGCACAGCCAGATGCTGACGCCGCTGTTCACGCATATCCCCGGCCTCAAGGTGGTGTGCCCCAGCACGCCGTACGACACCAAGGGCCTGCTGATCCAGGCGATCCGCGACAACGATCCGGTGATCTTCTGCGAGCACAAGAATCTCTATGGCTTCGAAGGCGAGGTGCCGGAGAACTCTTACGCAATCCCCTTCGGCGAAGCCAATATCGTGCGCGACGGCAAGGACGTCTCCATCGTCACCTACGGCCTGATGGTGCACCGTGCGCTGGAGGCGGCGGCCACGCTGGCCAAGGAAGGCATCGAAGCGGAGATCGTGGACCTGCGCACGCTCTCGCCGCTGGATATCGACACCGTGCTGGAGTCGGTGGAAAACACTGGCCGCCTGGTGGTGGTGGACGAAGCCAGCCCGCGCTGCAATATCGCCACCGACATCTCCGCGCAGGTGGCGCAGCGCGCGTTCGGCGCGCTCAAGGCTGGCATCGAGATGGTCTGCCCGCCGCACACGCCGGTGCCGTTCTCGCCCGCGCTGGAAGACCTGTACATCCCCAGCGCGGCGCACATCGCCGAAGCCGCGCGCAAGACCGTGAAAGGAGGGAAACACTGATGGCCGAGATCACTCCTATCGTCATGCCCAAATGGGGCCTGTCGATGAAAGAAGGCACGATCAACGACTGGCTGGTCGAGGAGGGCGCGCAGATCACGGTAGGCATGCCGATCCTTGATGTGGAGACCGACAAGATCGCCAATGCGGTGGAAGCGCCGGACGCCGGCACCCTGCGCCGCAAGGTAGCCGCCGTGGGCGACATCCTGCCGGTCAAGGCGCTGCTCGGCGTACTGGCGCCGCCCGAGGTCAGCGACGCGGACATCGACGCCTTTGTCGCCGCCTATGAAACGCCCGCCGCTGATGAAGGCGATGAGGACGCCGCTGCCTCGGCTTACCAGTTCATCGAGGTCGACGGCATCCGCGTGCGCTACGCAAAGCGCGGCGAGGGCGCGGACACGGTGCTGTTCATCCACGGCTTCGGCGGTGACCTGGACAACTGGCTGTTCAACCTCGACGCTCTGGCCGACGCGCACACCGTCATTGCGCTGGACCTGCCGGCGCACGGGCACTCCACGCCCAGGCTGCCGGGCACCACGCTTGCATCGCTTGCCGGATTCGTCGCGCATTTCATGGACGCGCTCGACATCGGCCAGGCCCACCTGGTGGGCCATTCGATGGGCGGCGGCGTAGCCGCGCAACTGGCGGTGGACGCGCCGCAACGCGTGCGCTCGGTGGCGCTCGTATCGCCGGCCGGCCTTGGCGAGGAGGTCAACAGCCAATACACCGAAGGCTTCGTCAACGCGCAATCCCGCCGCGATCTCAAGCCGGTGTTGGAACTGCTGTTCGCCGATGCCGGGCTGGTCAGCCGCCAGATGCTGGACGACCTGCTCAAGTACAAGCGGCTCGATGGCGTAACCGAGGCGCTTGGCGCGCTGGGCGCCAGCCTGTTCGGCGGCGGCAGGCAAACCGAACTGCCTGGCCGCAAGCTCGCCGACACCGGCAAGCCAGTGCTGGTGATCTGGGGCGCGCAGGACCGGATCATCCCCGCGTCGCACGCAGGCAACGCACCTGCCGGCGCCACGGTGAAGGTGTTCGACGATGCGGGCCATATGAGCCAGATGGAGAAGGCCAACGAAGTCAATGCTCTGCTCAAGCGGCATGTAAGTGGCTAACCCCGATTCGACACTTCGGCTTAGCCGTGTTTCCCGCCCAGAAGGCGGGAAACACCTAAGCGCGATGCGAAGCGAGCCGTGAAGGTTCACCAGGCCGTATGGGGCGCCTCTGGATTTCACGAAAAGAGCGGAAAAGAGGGACCCATGTTTGAGTATCGCCTTAAGGCGATGCGAGTTTGGGTCCCGGCCGCTCTTTTCGTGAAATCCAGAGGGGGTGTCGCCCCATCCGGCGCGCCTTCTTTGCCTACTTTCTTGGCAAGACAAGAAAGTAGGTCGCCGCCCCGCAGGGGTGGTGAAACTGCCTTTGACTTTAAGCTTTTGACGTTAAGCAGTTGTAGCTGCAGTTGTAGCTCCAGCCGCCCCAACTTCCAGAAAAACACTCAAAAGGAGACCCATATGACCGAACCCCTATCCGGCCAAGTCGCCATTATCACCGGCGGCGCCCGCGGCATCGGCCGCGGCATCGCCCTCACACTTGCCAAAGCCGGCGCCGACATCCTGATCGCCGACCTGCTCGAAGACGCCATGCGCGAAACCGCGGAAGAAGTGCGCGCGCTCGGCCGTCGGGTGAGCACCCTCAAGGTCGACGTGACAAAGGCCGAGATGCACCGCGCCATGGTGAAGCAAGCACTCGACCAGCTAGGCGGCCTGGACGTCCTGGTCAATTGCGCAGGCGTCATCAGCATCCATCCGGTCGACGACCTCAGCGAGCGCGACTGGGATTTCGTCATGGACGTCAACGCCAAGGGCACCTTCCTTGGCTGCCAGGCGGCGCTGGAACACATGAAAGCCCAGCGCAAGGGCCGCATCATCAACGTCGCCTCCATCGCCGGCAAGGAAGGCTTCCCCAACCTCGCCCACTACAGCGCCTCCAAGTTCGCGGTGGTCGGCTTCACCAACGCACTAGCCAAGGAAGTCGCGCGTGACGGCATCACCGTCAACGCGATCTGCCCCGGCATCGTGCGCACCTATATGTGGGATCGCCTCTCCGACGAATGGAAGGCGCAAGGCGAGTCGGTGGAGGATTCCTGGGCCCGCCACCAGCTCACGCTGATCCCGCAGGGGCGGGCGCAGACCCCGGAAGACATGGGACGGATGGCATTGTTCTTCGCGACCATGGACAATGTGACCGGGCAGTCGGTCAACGTCGACGGTGGCTTCACCTTCCATTGACCGGCACCGGGCCGCGGCGCGGCCCGGAATACGCGCATCCCGCCCCGGCGCTTACCGGCCATGCCATGCCATTTGAAACCCTCTCTCCCGATCCCACCGACCCGGACCCCCTGCACGCCGAGCAGGCGCTGCTGGAGCAGGCATCCGCTGGCCGCTGGCTGGCGCACCTGTGGCAGGCGCCGGTCTCGCTGGTGGTGCCGCGCAGCTACCTGCGCCATGCGCAACTGGAGGCCGCGCGCGCCGACTTTGCCGCGCGCGGCTGCCCGGTCTGGCTGCGCCTGTCCGGCGGCGGCCTGGTGCCGCAGGGCCCGGGCATCCTCAACCTGAGCCTGGCCTACCCCGTGCGCGGCGGTGCCGGCACCTATGCAGAGGCGGTCTACCTGCACCTGTGCGAGGTGCTGGCTGGCGCATTGGAGACGCTAGGGCTGCAGACACACTGGCAGGCCGTGGACGGCTCGTTCTGCGATGGCCGATTCAACCTGGCCTGGGGCCCGCTGGAACACGCCCGCAAGATTGCCGGCACGGCGCAGTACTGGCGCCGCGTGGCGGGTGCCGGGGACCCCAGCCTGCATGTGGTGCTGGCCCACGCCGTGTTGCTGGTCAGCGCCGATCCGCAGGAAATCAACCGCCGCGCCAACGATTTCGAGGATGCCATCGGCAGCGCTCGCCGGTACCGTGCCGACAAGGTAGTCAGCGTGGCCCAGGCGCTGGCGCAAAGCGGGCAGCCGGTGCCGGCGGGCCTGGCCAACCTGACCGCGCAAGCACTTCGTGGGGCGCTGGATGCAACCCCGCCTCGATTCGCGGCACCGCCCCAGCCTTAAGAACCCGTTTCAATTACTCGGCAATCTCCACCAGCGAACTGATGTACCCGACACCGCCAACGCCGTCTTCCTCAACTTCGACGTAGTAAGCCAGCTTGTGGTTGTCCCTTAGCGCCACGCTAGCCGCGTGAGCATTACGAAATCGTGAATACTGAAATGTCTTCCCATCGCCGCAATGCCGGGAGCTTTCTCCGCTTGCGGCACCTTCGGCTGCTCGAACTGGTGGCCAGTGGCGGCTTGCCGGCATTGCAAGGTTTTCAAGCGGCAATGGAGGCGGCGAAAACGGAGGGTCGAAGCGCGTAGCAGGGGTGGCCGCTCGCACAGTGCCGCCACCGAAGGATCGGCTCTCGGCGCAAGCCAGTGCCTGGTATCGATCGGCCGTAAGACAGTGCGGGCGTGGATTCGTCGGTATTGACGATTCCACGCCCGGGCGAGCGTGGCAAACTGTCTGGCGAGACGCTTCGGGGACACCCCGGACCGAACAAGCAACCGGAGACAAGACATGGCGGGACCGTTGGCGGGACTGAAAGTGGTGGAAATGGTTGGGATCGGCCCGGCGCCGTTCTGCGCGATGATGCTGGCCGACCAGGGCGCCGAGGTGATCCGCATCGACCGGCCCCACCCGGCCCAGCCCGGCGAAGCGCCGGCCACCGGCGCGGGCAAGGCACGCTGCGACGTGACGGCGCGCGGCAGGCGCTCCCTGGCCATCGACCTGCGCAAGCCCGGCGCGGCCGAGGTCGTGCTGGACCTGATCGCCAAGGCCGACGTGCTGATCGAAGGCTTTCGCCCCGGTGTGATGGAACGCCTGGGGCTGGGCCCGGACGTATGCCTGGCGCGCAACCCGGCGCTGGTATATGGCCGCATGACCGGCTGGGGCCAGCACGGGCCGCTGGCTCAGGCTGCCGGCCACGACATCAACTACATCGCCATCGGTGGCGCGCTGCACGCCATTGGCCGACCGGGGCAGCCACCCGTGGTGCCGCTCAACTACGTCGGCGACTTTGGCGGCGGCGGCATGCTGCTGGCGTTTGGCGTGATGTGCGCGGTCAACGAGGCGCGCAACTCGGGCGAGGGGCAGGTGGTGGACGCGGCCATGACTGACGGCACTGCTTTGCTGTCGGCCATGATGTACGGCTTCAAGGCCGCCGGGCGCTGGACCAACCAGCGCGGCGACAACCTGCTGGATGGGGCGGCGCATTTCTACGACACCTATGCCTGCGCCGATGGCAAGTACGTGGCGGTGGGCGCCATCGAGCCGCAGTTCTACGCGCTGCTGCGCGAGCGCTGCGGCCTGGACGATCCGCTCTTCGACAAGCAGCTCGACAAGCGCCACTGGCCCGAGCTCAAGGCCCGCATGACCACGCTGTTCCTCACCCGTACGCGCGCCGAGTGGTGCGAGCTGCTGGAAGGCAGCGATGCCTGCTTCGCCCCGATCCTGGACTGGGACGAGGCGCCGCAGCATCCGCACAACCGCGCGCGCGAAACCTTCCTGGAAATCGACGGCGTCATGCAGCCGGCCCCGGCGCCGCGTTTCAGCCGTACGCCGGCCGCCGTGCCCCAGGCGCCGGCCGAACCCGGCGCGCACAGCGAAGCGGTGCTGCGCGACTGGGGTATAGGCGTCGAGGCGATCGACACGTTGCGAAGCTGCGGAGCCATCTGAGCCTGCGCTGCAGCGCAGATTGCCGAAAAAGTTGGGTACGAGCAGTGGCCTCCCCTCGCCCGCAAGTGGGAGAGGGGAGCAAGCCGCACCAGCCTCTGCCGTGTTTAGCCCGCGGGCCCAAGAATCCGCTCGACAAACTCCGGCGCCAGCGGCACCCCGAGGAAGCGCGAGATCTCTACGATCTGTCCGTACAGCATCCATTGTCCGTGGTGCACCGTGCAGCCCTGCTCGCGCGCGGCTTTCAGCAGGGGTGTATCGCCATCCCGCACCACGGCCTCGCAGACCAGGGTGCCTGCGCTTAGCAGTTGTGCCGGCACCGGCATTGCATCGGTATCGCGCAGGCCGAGCGCGGTGGCGTTGACGACTACGTCGAAGCCGGCGGGGTTGCCGTCGCCGGCGCGGATCGAGAGGGACGGCAGCGCTTTCTTCAGGCTCGCGGCCAATTCTGCCGCCTTGTCGGCGGAGCGGTTGTAGATGACCAGCTCGGCCGGGTTCTCGCGGGCGATGGCGTAGGCCATCGACTTGCCGGCACCGCCGGCGCCGAGCTGCAGCACGCGCTTGCCGGCAAGGCTGTGGCCGCGCTCGCGCAGGCCGGCGACGAAGCCGTCGCCATCGAAATTGCCGCCGGTCCAGTGGCCTTTCTCGCGGTCGGAGCGCATGGCGTTGACGGAGCCGACCAGGCGGGCGGTTTCGGTCAGTTCGCCGCAGGCGGCGACCACGGCTTCCTTGTGCGGGATGGTAACGACCAGGCCTTGCAGGTTTTGCGAGGCGGGCGCGCCGGCGAGGAATGCCTGGAGTTGCGCCGAGTCCACATGGAAGGGCACGCAGGCGGCGTTCAGGCCTTGCCTGGCTACCGAGGCGTTGAAGAGTTGCGGCGTGCGCACGTGCGCGATGGGGGCGGCGATGATGCCGACAAGCTGGGTATTGCCGTCGATCTGCATTGCGGATTCTGAGTAAGGTAAAAGAGGGATGCGGGAGGGGGGCGTGAGACGGCGGGACGGATGCGTTCCGTCCCGCCAGTCATGGCGATGGCTCAGATGCCGGCCATGCAGGTGTACTTGATGACCAGGTAGTCCTCGATGCCGTAGTGCGAACCTTCGCGGCCCACGCCCGATTGCTTGACGCCGCCGAAGGGTGCGACTTCGTTGGAGATCAGCCCGGTGTTGACGCCCACCATGCCGTACTCCAGCCGCTCGGAGACGCGCCACACGCGGCCGAGATCGCGCGCATAGAAGTAGCTCGCCAGGCCGAATTCGGTGTCGTTGGCCATGGCCACCACTTCGTCTTCGGTCTCGAAGCGGAACAGCGGCGCTAGCGGGCCGAAGGTTTCTTCGCGCGCAACCAGCATATTGGGCTTCACGTCGGCCAGCACGGTGGGCTCGAAGAACGATTGGCCGAGCGCATGGCGCTTGCCGCCTTGCAGAACGCGGGCGCCCTTGGAGATGGCATCGGTGATGTGTTCCTCGACCTTGAGCACCGCCTTGTCATCGATCAGCGGTCCGATGCGCACGCCGTCTTCCATGCCGTCGCCTACCTTCAGCGCGCGCACCGCTGCCACCAGTTTCTCGGCGAAGGCGTCATAGACCTTGCTGTGTACATAGAGGCGGTTGGCGCAGACGCAGGTCTGGCCGGCGTTGCGGTACTTCGACACGATCGCGCCCTCCACCGCGGCATCCAGGTCGGCATCGTCGAACACGATGAAGGGGGCGTTGCCGCCGAGTTCCATCGATACCTTCTTGATGGTGGATGCCGTTTGCGCCATCAGCGTGCGGCCGACCTCCGTGGAGCCGGTGAAGGTGAGCTTGCGCACCAGGGGGTTGGTGCTGAGCTCGCCGCCGATGGCGGCGGCCGAGCCGGTCACCACCGACAGCACGCCGGCCGGGATGCCGGCGCGCTCCGCCAGCACCACCATCGCCAGCGCGGTCAGTGGGGTTTGCGAGGCGGGCTTGACCACCATGGTGCAGCCGGCCGCCAGCGCCGGGCCGGCCTTGCGCGTGATCATGGCCGCCGGGAAATTCCACGGCGTGATGGCCGCGCAAACGCCCACCGGTTCCTTGGTGACGACAATGCGCTGGTTGCTCACCGGCGCGGGAATGGTCTCGCCGTACACGCGCTTGCCTTCCTCGGCGAACCACTCAATGAAGGAGGCCGCGTAGCCGATCTCGCCGCGCGCTTCGGCAAAGGGCTTGCCTTGCTCGGCGGTCATGATGCGGGCCAGGTCGTCCTGGTTGGCCAGCAGCAGTTCGAACCACTTGCGCAGCAGCGCGGAGCGTTCCTTGGCGGTGCGTGCGCGCCAGGCGGGCAGGGCGCGGTTGGCGGCCTCGATGGCCTGGCGGGTCTCGTCGGCGCCGAGCAGAGGTACCTGGCCGACGCGCTCGCCGGTGGCGGGATTGGTCACTTCGATATGGCGTTCTGCATCGATCCAGCGGCCATCGACAAAGCACTGCTGGCGCAGAAGGGAGGGGTCTTGGAGTTGCAACATGATCTGGTTCCGGTTCCGTAGCGATGTTGGGGGGAGTCGGCGCAGCGCCGTTGACGGCAGGTTAGCAGGATCCGGCGATCTCGTTTGGCCGCCGCGCCGTGCGTTCCAGCCGTTCAGCCTGCGATATACAGCCCGCCATTGACGTGCAGCACCTCGCCGGTCACGAAGCTGGCCGCGTCGCTGCACAAAAAACCGATGGCGGTGGCGATCTCGCGCGGATGGCCGAGCCGCTTGAGCGGCGTCTGCTCGACGGAGTCTGCGCCGCGCTTCTGGATCAGGTCGGTGGTCATGGGGGTTTCGATCACGCCCGGCGATACTGCATTGACGCGGGTGCGCGGCCCGAGTTCCCGCGCCAGGCTGCGGGTGAGGCTGAGCAGGCCGCCCTTGGAGGCCGAATAGTGCGCATTGTAGTAAGCGCCCCGGTGCGCGGCCACCGAGGTGAGGTTGACGATGGCGCTCCCCTCACGCAGCGCGGGGATGGCGCGGCGCACAAGATAGAACACGCCGTCCAGATTGATGGACAGTGTCTGCCGCCATTGTGCGTCGCTCATCTCAGCCACCGGCTGGGCCTGGTACAAGCCCGCCGACGGCACCAGGAAATCGATGCCGCCGAAGCGGTCCTGCGCGAGCGCCACGGCGCGGGCGCAATCGTCGGGGTTGGCGGCGTCCATGCGCAGCGTGGCGGTGCGCTCGCCGCTCGGGTCCAGCTCCCGGGCAAAGCCGGAGAGGCCGGCTTCGTCGAGATCGGTCAGGACTAGGTTGGCGCCGTGCGCCAGGAACAGCTTGGCCGTTTCGCGCCCGATGCCGCCATTGGCGCCCGTCAGCAGCAGCGTGCGTTGATCGAAGTTGTACATGTTCTCTCCGGGAGTGTTCAGATATGCAACGCGCGCCCGTAGGCCGCGAGCACCGCTTCGTGCATGGCCTCGGACATGGTCGGGTGGGGCAGGATGGCGGACATCAAATCGGCTTCGGTTGTCTCCAGCGTCTGCGCGATGGCGTAGCCCTGGATCATCTCGGTGACTTCGTCGCCCACCATATGGGCGCCGAGCAGTTCGCCGCTGCCTTCGTCGAACACCACCTTCACCAGGCCGGCAGTGCTGCCCATGGCAATGGCCTTGCCGTTGCCGACGAAAGGAAACTTGCCGACCTTGACCTGATGGCCGCGCTCCCTGGCCTGTGCCTCGGTGAGCCCCACGCTCGCCACTTGCGGATGGCTGTAGGTGCAGGCCGGAATACGTGAGGCATCGAGCGCATGCGGTTGCAGCCCGGCGATCCGCTCCACGCAGATCACGCCTTCGTGGCTGGCTTTGTGCGCCAGCCAAGGCGGGCCCGCCACGTCGCCGATCGCGTACACGCCCGGCTCGCCGGTGCGGCCAAAGCCATCGGTCACGATATGCGTCTTCTCGACCTTGATGGCGGTCTTCTCAAGGCCGAGGTCTTCCACGTTGCCGACAATGCCCGCCGCCACCAGCACGACGTCGACGTCGACCTTCGCGCCACCGGACCTGCCGCCTTGCAGTGCGACGGACCAGCCCGACCCGTTGCGCTCGGCGCCCTGGATGCCGGTGCCCGTATGCAGCACGATGCCATCCCGGGTCAGGCTGCTCGCCACCTGCGCGGAGATGTCGGCATCCTCCACCGGCAGGATGCGCTCCGCCATTTCGATCACCGTCACCTCGACGCCCACCGCGTGATAGAAGCTGGCAAATTCGATGCCGATGGCGCCGGCGCCAACGATCAGCATGCGCTTTGGCACCCGTGGCGGCGCCAGCGCGTCGCGGTACGTCCAGACCGTCTTGCCGTCCGCCGGCAGCGCGGGCAACTGGCGGGCGCGCGCGCCGGTGGCCAGCAGGATGTGGGCCGACGATACGGTGCTCGTTTCGCCATCCGGCGCGGTGACTTCCAGCTTGCCCCTGCCGGCGAGCCTGCCGTGGCCGTTGAGCACGGTCACGCCGTTCTTCTTCATCAGGTGCGCGACGCCCTTGTTAAGCTGCGCGGCCACCGAGCGGGAGCGCGCCACCATGGCCGGCAGGTCGGCGGTGGGCGCCGCGGCGCGCACGCCAAAGGCAGCTGCATCCTTGACCAGCCGCAGCACATCGGCGGAGCGCAACAGCGCCTTGGTGGGAATGCAGCCCCAGTTCAGGCAGATGCCGCCCAGGTGCTCTTTCTCGACCAGCGCGGTCTTCATGCCGAGCTGCGAGGCGCGGATGGCGGCCACGTAGCCGCCCGGGCCGCCGCCGACGACGATCAGGTCAAATGAGGAGTTCGCCACGTCATGGTCCTTAGATCAGCATCGACAGGGGGTTTTCAAGCAGGCGCTTGAACGCGGCCAGCCATTGCGCGGCCAGCGCGCCGTCGATGGCGCGGTGGTCCACCGACAGCGTGCAGCGCATGACCTGACCGGCTTTCAGCTCGCCGTCTTCCACTACCGGCACGGCTTGCGTGGCGCCCACGGCAAGGATGGCGGCCTGGGGCGGATTGATGATGGCGGAGAACTCGGACACGCCGAACATGCCCAGGTTGCTCACGCTGAAGCTGCCGCCCTGGTACTCCTCGGGGCGCAGTTGCGAAGCGCGCGCACGCGTGGCAAGGTCGGCGATTTCGGCGCTGATGCACGACAGTGGCTTCTGGTCGGCCCCGCGCACGATGGGCGTAATCAGGCCGGCATCGGTGGAGACGGCTACCGCGATATCGGCCTGGCGGTAATGGCGCATCCCTGCGTCCGTCCAGCCGACATTCGCTGCCGGGACCTCGCGCAGGGCCACGGCCACGGCGCGCACGATGAAATCGTTGACGGAGATCTTGCGCGGCGCATTGGCGTTGATTTCCGCGCGCAGGGCCAGCAGCCGCTCCATGCGGCAATCCGCCGTGAGGTAGAAATGCGGGATGGTGGACTTGCTCTCGCTCAGGCGGCGCGCGATGGTGCGGCGCATATTGCTGTGCGGTACTTCGGTGAACGCCTCGGCGGCCTGCGCTTGCGGTGTGGATGGGCGTGCCACGGCAGGCGTGCTGGCGGCAGCCGGAGTAGCGACCGTGGCCGCTAGCTCGATATCGCGCTTGACGATGCGGCCATTGGGGCCGCTGCCGCGCAATGCCGCCAGGTCCAGCCCGCGCTGCGCCGCCAGGCGGCGCGCCAGCGGGCTGGCGAAGATGCGCGCGGCTTGCGGCCTGGCCGCCTTGGGAGCCACCACGGCTTCGCCAGCAGATGCCGCCTCAGCGTGCGGTGCTTGCACGCTGCCACCGGCCGCGGCGATCAGCGCATCGATATCCACGCTGGTTTCGCCATTGACCAGCAGCACGCCGATGGGCGCGCCCACTTCCACGTCCTGGCCCGCCGCGACCAGGCGGCGGCCGAGCACGCCGGCCGTGTCGGCATTGAGTTCGACCACGGCCTTGTCGGTCTCGATCTCGGCAATGCAGTCGCCCACGGCAATCGTATCGCCTTCGTTCTTGGTCCACGCTTGCAGCGTGGCCTGGGTGGCATTGGCGGCCACCTCGGGCATGCGTAGCAGGGTGGCCATGTCAGGCGGTCCTCGGTTGCAGGTCGGGGCGATAGGCTGCGATATCCGTGTACTGCACGATCTCGAGCACATTGCCTTCGGGATCGAGGCAGAACGCCAGGTAGGTGCCCGGGCGCACTTCGATGCGTTCCGGGCCGGTCAGGAATTCGACGTCGGCGGCGAGCAGCTTGTCGACCGCGGCCTGGATGTCGTCCACGATAAAGGTCAGGTAGGTGGCGTTGGCCTTGTCGAGAATGTACTCGGGCACGGGCGCTGCAGCCGGCGCTTGCACCGGGGCCAGCAGCTTGATGCGCTCGCCGTAGGGGGTCTGCAGGCGCACGGCGGTGTAGCCGCCCGCGTGCATCGCCGCCTGCACGGCGTTCGCGGCGGGCACGGCCACTTCGCTGACAAAGGCGAAACCCAGCACCTGCTCGTAGAAGCGGCGCATGCGCGGCAGGTCGCGCACGGCGATGCCGACCTCCAGGGGAACAATCATGTTCAGGGTCATTGGTTTTCCTTGGATTCGTTCAATTGGCTTGTCGGGTAAGCACCGGGCTTACGCCGCGCCCTTGTCGCGCATCACCTGGCGCAGGCCCTGCGCCACTTCCTCGGTGCGGGCGGCAGCGGCGCGCTCCAGCACCTTGGAGATGCTCGGCGCGGCTTCCGCGCCGGTCACGCGCTGCACGGGCTGGTCCAGCCAGTCGAAGCAGCGGCGCTGGATCTCGTCGGCCAGCCAGCCGCCATAAGAGGTGCCGCGCGCGCCTTGCTCCACGATCAACACGTTGTTGGTCTTCTTCACGCTGTCCTCGATGGTGTCCCAGTCGAGGCTGGCGCGGTCCAGCCAGCGCAGGTCGATCACCTCGGCGTCGATGCCGGTCTGCTCCACCGCTTCGAGCGAATGGCCGACCATCGACAGGTACGTAATGACAGTGACATCGTTGCCGTTGCGGCGCACCGCTGCCTTGCCGACCGGCAGGTGGTAGTCGAAGTCATCCACGGGACCCACGCCCGAGGCGTTGTACAGGTCCACGTGCTCGATCACCAGCACCGGGTCCTTGCAGGCCAGCGCGGTATTCATCAGGCCCACGTAGTCGAACGGCGTGGAGGGCGCCACGATGCGCCAGCCCGGGTTGGTGGCGAAGATGCCGGCCGGGTCCATCGAGTGCTGCGAGCCGTAGCCCGTGCCCATGGCCACCTTGGTGCGCAGCACCAGCGGCACATCGCTCTCGCCGCCGAACATATGGCGCGCCTTGCCGATCTGGTTGAAGACCTGGTCGGCAGCTACCCACATGAAGTCGGGATACATGAACTCCACCACCGGCTTGTAGCGACCATCCAGCGCCAGCCCGCCGCCCAGGCCCACGAACGCGTTCTCGCTGATCGGCGTGCCCAGCACGCGGTCGGGGAAGCTGTCGCGCAGGCCGCGCGTGGCGCCGTTGGTGCCGCCCTTGAGGCGGTGCACGTCCTCGCCCATCACCACCACGGACGCGTCCGTCTCCATGCGGCGGTGCATGACGTCCGCCACCACGTCGATGAACTTGCGCTTGTCCAGCTTGCCGGAGAAGCCGGCCTCGTCCTCGCAGCGCAGGCCTTGCAGCTCGCTCAGGTCGCCGCGGATGCCCACGTCGCGGAAGTCCGGGCTCGGCCACAGTTCAGGGCGGATGCGGCGCTTGCCGGCTTTGCCGGAAGGATCGGCCTCGGTCAGCGCGGCCATGGCGTCGCGCATGCCTTGCTTGATGCGCTCGCGTAGCGCGGCGATCTCCTCGGCACTGATCAGGCCGCGCTCCTGCATGCGGCGCGCCATCAGTTCGAGCGGATCGCGCGCGCGCCATTGCTGCTCTTCTTCCTTGGTGCGGTAGCCGAAGGCGCTGCCGGGGAAGGGGCCGTTCTGGTGGAAGAAGCGATACAGGTCCGCCTCGATCACGGTCGGCCCCTTGCCGGCGCGCATATGCGCCAGCGCTTCCTGCGTGGCCAGGTACACCGCCAGCGGGTCCATGCCATCGACCTTCCAGCTGGGGATGTTGAAGCCCATGCCGCGCGCGGACAGGCGTGGCTCGGCGGTGGACTCTTCCACCGTGGTGGACACGGCGTAGCGGTTGTTCTCGATAAAGAAGCACAGCGGCAGCTTCCACGCGGCGGCCAGGTTCATGGTCTCCAGCACCGAGCCGATATTGACCGCGCCGTCGCCGAAGTAGGTGATGGCGACCGCATCCGTGCCGGCATGCCGGTGCGACCACGCTGCGCCCGCGGCCATCGGCACGCCGCCGCCCACGATGGCGTTGGTGCCCAGCGCGCCGGCCTCGGCCCACTGCAAGTGCATGGAGCCGCCACGGCCTTTGCAATAGCCCTGCGCCAGCCCGAGGATTTCCGCGAGGGTGCGTTGCAGCAGGGTCTGCACATCCGCCGACAGCGGCGCGCGCGGATCGATGCCGTTGGGCGCGAGGTAGCCCAGCGCCTTGGAGATAAATTGATGGTGTCCGCGGTGCGAGCCATTGATCTGGTCGGCGCCGGTCAGCGGCACGATGGAGCCGGCCGCGCCGCCTTCCTGCCCGATGCTGGAATGCGCCGGGCCGTGGACCAGGCCTTCGGCGGCGAGTTCGAGCACGGCTTCCTCGAAGCCGCGGATCAGGTGCAGGTGGCTCAGCAGGGTGCCGAGCAGGGCCGGGTCCGCCTTGGCCCAGTCTTCATCGGTGGTGCGCAGTTCCACCCATTCGGCGGCGGGGCGCAGGGCGCTACGTTCAGACATTTGAGAATCCTTGATGACCGGTCGATGGTGTTTTCAATCGTGGTGGGTACTGCGTGCTCAGAATCCGTCGGCGGTCCAGCCGCCATCGGAGACCAGCGCATGGCCGGTGATGAACGCGGCCGAATCCGAAGCCAGGAAGAGGGCGACTTCCGCCATCTCGTCCGGCGCGCCGAAGCGGCGCAGCGGCGTGCGCGCCAGCAGCGCCTCGCCGTCGATGGCTTTGCTGGCCAGCAGCGTTTCCATCAGCGCGGTGCTGGTGTAGCCCGGGCAGACGGCGTTGACGCGGATGTTGTACTCGGCCCATTCCGCCGCCAGCGACTTGGTCAGCGAGACCACGCCCGCCTTGGCGGCGCAGTAGGCGAGGCGCCGGGCCGACGAGGCCAGGCCCCACATCGATGCGGTGCTCAGGATGGAGCCGCCGCCACGGCGCACCATGCGGCGCGCCGCCGCCTGCGTGCAGAAGAACACGCCGGAGAGGTCGATGTCGATGGCGCGGCGCCAGTCGTCGGGCGTCAGTTCCAGCGCGGGCTTGTTCATCGAGATGCCGGCGTTGTTGAGCAGGATGTCGATGCGGCCAAAGCGGGCCTCGGTGGCGGCGCAGGCTTGCTCCACGGCATCGGGATCGGTGATCGACGCCTTCACGATTTCGACTTCCACTTCCGGGTAGGCGGCTTCCAGCTCCGCCTTGGTGTCGGCGAGGCCCGCCGCATCCAGGTCCAGCAGCATCAGGCGGGCGCCATGCCGGGCAAAGCCATGCGCCATTGCGCGGCCGATGCCACTGGCGCCGCCGGTGTTGAGCACGACCTTGCCGGACAGGCCGGGGTAGCTGGCGCGCGCAAACGGTTGCGCGTTCGGGTATCCAATAGGCAAAGAGGTGCTCATACGGCTAACCAGTCCTTCAGAAGTTGGGTATTGGAAGTGAGTTGCTCGGGCGTGCCTTCAAAGACGATGCGGCCGTGGCCCATCACGCAGACGCGGCTCGATACCTTCAGCGCGATGGCGAGCTTCTGCTCCACCAGCACCACCGAGACGCCCCGGCGATGAATGTCCTGGATGGCCTCGCCGACCACCGCCACGATCTTGGGCGCGAGGCCTTCGGTGGGTTCGTCGATCAGGATCACCAGCGGGTTGCCCAGCAGCGAGCGGCACATCGTCAGCATCTGCTGCTCGCCGCCGGAGAGGCTGCCGGCCTTGGTGTTGCGGCGCTCCTTCAGGCGCGGGAAGTAGTCGAACATCTGCTCGAACGTCCATTGCGGCGCGCCTTCGGTAGCGCGCTGCTCGCCCATGCGCAGGTTTTCGTCCACCGTCAGGTTGGCGAAGACCTCGCGCTCTTCCGGCACGTAGGCGATGCCCTTGCGGCAGATCGCATACGATTGCGCGCCCGCCAGATCGCGCCCGCGCAGCCTGATATGGCCGGCGCTTGGCGGGACCAGGCCCATGATGGCCTTGAGCGTGGTGGAGCGGCCCGAGCCGTTGCGGCCCAGCAGGCTCACCACTTCGGCTTTGCCCACTTGGAAATCCACGCCATGCAGGATGTGGCTCTTGCCGTAGTGTGCATGCAGCCCTTGCACGCTCAGCAGTGGGTCGGCAATTTGCATGGACTGTGTGCTCATACGCTGACCTCCTCGCCCAGATAGGCTTCCTTGACGCGTGCGTTGTTGCGGATCTCGTCGGGCGTGCCGGTGGCGACGATTTCGCCGTAGACCAGCACGCTGATGCGGTCGCTGAGCGAGAACACCACGTCCATGTCGTGCTCCACGATCATCAGCGTGCGGCCCTGCGCGATCTCGCGGATCAGGCCCGCCGTGTAGTCGGTTTCTTCCTGCGACATGCCGGCCATGGGCTCGTCGAGCATGATGACCTTCGGGTCCGAGGCGAGCGTCATGGCGATTTCCAGCGAGCGCTGCTCCGAGTACGACAGCTCGCCGGCAATGGTTTGCGCGCGCTCGGCCAGCCGCACCTGCTCGAGCAGGTGCTGGGTTTCGTCGCGCACCACGCGCACCTTGTGGGCGAATTTCCACAGCGTGTATTGCAGGCCGTGGCGCCGCATCACGGCGAGGCGCAGGTTTTCGAAGACGGTGAGGCCCGCGAAGATATTGGTGATCTGGAATGAGCGCGCCAGGCCGCGATGGTTGATTCTCTGCGGCGACAGGCCCTGGATCGGCTCGCCGTTCAGCACGATCTCGCCTTTGGTCAGCGGCAGGCGCCCGGAGATCAGGTGGAACAGCGTGGACTTGCCGGCGCCGTTGGGGCCGATCAGCGCGTGCCGTTCGCCGGCCACGAGATCGAGGTCAACGCCGCGGATGATGTCGACGTCGCCGAAGGATTTGCGCAGTCCGCGCAGGGAGAGAATCGCTTGCGTGCTCATGCCGGGTTCCTCCGGACGTTGGTGGTGACGGCAGCGTTGGTGGCTTCTGCCGCCGGTGCCGCATCCTTCAGGCGCAGCCAGCGGCCATTGGCCAGGCGCGCCGCCGAGATCCCGGCCACCAGCAGTGCGGCGGGCACCAGCCAGGTCAGCGGCGAGATGGGATCCCAGTCGCGGCCGAACAGCGGTATCGGGGGCCAGCCGCCGCCGTTCAAGGCCGCCATGGAGCGGTAATCTTGCGAGAAGACGCGTTGCAGCATCTCCACCGTGAACACCGTGCTGCCCGCCAGCAGCAGCGTGCCGATGACGAATGCCAGCGCGATAGGCAGCAACGGACGCAGGCCATAGGTCTTGCTGTGCGTGGCGAAGGACTTGACCAGCCCGGCCAGGCCCGTCGGCATGAACATCATCACCAGCACGAAGACGATGCCCTGGTACAGCAGCCACGAACGCGTCAGGTCGGACACGGCATAGCCGAAGAAGGTCATCACCGCCGCGCCCAGGGCGGGACCGAGGAAGGTCTTCACGCCGCCGATATAGCTGTTGAGCACCACCGCCGCGGAGGCCGAGGACTCGAACACCACATAGTTGGCCGCTTCCATGTTGAGCGCCTGCAGCGCGCCCGCGATGCCGGCGAACATGGCCGAGACGGCGAACACCAGCACGCCGAGGCGGTGCGTGTCATAGCCGAGAAAACGCAGGCGGTTGGCGTTCTCGCGCAGGCCCAGGGTCAGGCGGCCCACCGGGGTCAGCGTGAACAGATACAGCAGGGCGAGCGACAGCAGCACCCAGAACAAGGTCAGGTAGTACACCTGGTTGCTGTCGCCGAAGCTCAGGCCCCACGCCGGCATGCGCATGGTGGACAAGCCCGCCTCGCCGCCAAACCAGCCCTTGAGGTGCGGCGCCAGCGAGTGCAGCAGTTCGGCCAGCGCCAGCGTGATCATGGCGAAGTAGACGCCGGTGCGCTTGGTGGCGAACCAGCCGGCGGCAAGGCCGGCGACGAGGCCCAGGGCGGCGCCGGCCAGCGGCAGCAGCGGCGTGGGCAGCAGGCCGTTGCCGCCGAAGGCGTTCATCGCGTGCACGGTGGCAAAGCTGCCGATGCCGAAGTACGCCGCATGGCCGAACGACAGCATGCCGCCCTGGCCGCTGAGCAGGTTGAACGAGGCCGCGAACAGCACCGCGATCAGCATCTGGATCGATGCATTGACCAGCGATTGCGACAGCACCAGCGGCAATCCCAGCAGCGCGCCTACGCCGAGCAGCAGCAAGGTCTTTTGCGTGTTGGAGAGGTTAGTCATGGTTACTCCTTCTCGCCCATCAAGCCTGAGGGGCGGACCAGCAAGATCAACAGCATCAGCGCGAACGGGATCGTCCCGGCCAGGCTGGACAGCTTCAGGGTCAGCAGCCCGCCCACTTCCTCGGCCCAGGCGCGCGCGCCGAACACGGCCAGCAAGTCTGCAAGGCTGCGGTCGATGCCGACCGAGAACGCGGTAATCAGGCCGATCAGCAGCGAGGCAAGCATGGCGCCCTCCAGCGAGCCCAGGCCGCCCACCACCACCACCACGAAGACCATCACGCCAAGCTCGAGCGCCATGTTCGGGTTGGTGGTGTAGAACGCGCCTGCCACCGCGCCGGCCAGACCCGCCAGCGCCGCGCCGATGCCGAACACGCCCATGAAGACCAGCGGCACGTTGTGGCCCAGCGCCTCGGCCATGCGCGGCTTGTAGATGGCCGAGCGCACCACGATGCCGACCCGGGTGCGCGTGAGCAGCAGGTAGATCACGGCGAACATGGCAACCGCGACGCCGCCCATGAACACGCGATAGAAGGGATACGAGGACACGCCCAGGTGGAAGGCCGCGAAGTCCAGCGACGCCGGGATGCGGTAGTCCACCGGGAAATTGCCGAAGAACAGCTTGATCAGCTCGGCGATGATGAAAGACAGGCCAAAGGTCAGCAGCAGCTCGTGCGCGTGGCCGTGACGATGGACGCGGCGCAGGAAGAAGCGCTCCACCGCCACGCCGGCCAGCCCGACCAGGATCGGTGAGACCACGATGGCCGGCCAGAAGCCGATGGTGCCTTGCAGCGTGTAGGCAAAGTAGGCGCCCAGCATGTAGAACGACGCGTGGGCAAAGTTGAGCACGCCCATCATGCCGAAGATGAGGGTCAGGCCAGCGGAGACCATGAACAGCAGCAGGCCGTAGATGGCGCCGTTAAGCAGTGAGACGATGAGGTATTCCATGAAGGCTTCCTTGGAACGAGCCTGCGCGGCGATATGGCGCGCGGCCCGCCGGGGCGTGGCCGCGCTTGCCAGGTTCGCGCTGGCGTGGCGAGGACCTGGCTGGTATTGCTACGGCAATGGCAGGGGGGTCAGCCGGGGCGCTGCATGCTGCAACTGGCCTGGGCCGGGGTGGCGGCCTCGGCGGCGGAGAAGGTCTTGACCGGCTTGAAGCCCATGTCGGTGCCGTCGACCTTGAACCTGGCATCCTTGGCGACGACGGACACCACCATCGGCAGCAGTACCTGGTGATCGGCGGCGCGCATGCTCATCTCGCCCAGCGGCGACTTGACCTTGGCGTTTTCGAGCGCCTTGGCCAGTGCGCTGGTGTTGAGCTTGCCGCCTTCCGGCTTCACGGTCTTCAGCGCCTCGCCCAGCATCGCGACGGCGAATACCGTCTGCGGCTCGATGTAGGCGGGCATATGGCCCTGCCTGGCCTTGAAGTCGTTGGCGAAGCGCTCACTTTCCGCGCCGCCCGCCTCGGCATTGAAGGGGTGGGCGACATAGTGGCCGAGCGCCACGTCCGCGGCGTTGCCGATATTGCCCGGCTGGTCCAGGAACACGGTGGCGAAACGGGTCTTCAGGCCGGCCGCCTTGCTGGCCTTCATCAACAGGAGCAGGTCGTTGGACCAGTTGCCGGTGATCACGCTGTCCGCCTTGGCCGCGGCGATCTTGGCCACGTAGGGCGAGAAGTCCTGCACCTTGTTCACGTCATGCAGCGTCTTTTCCACCACCGTGTAGCCGCCGGTGCCGGCGTAGTCGCCAATCGCCTTTTCCATGTCGACGCCCCAGGAGTAGTTCTGGTTGATCGAGTACGCGCGGGTGCCCAGCGCATGGAGCGGCTTCATCGCGCCGACCAGTGCCTTGACGCGGATCTGCGCATTGGTGGCGAACTTGAAATGGTAGAAGTGGCACTTCTCGCCGGTCAGCTCCATGGCTTCGCCGCCGACGTTCATGAAGAGGATTTCCTTGCCTGGGTTGCGCAGGTTGAATTTGCGCACGTCCTCGGTGATCTGGCCGGACACGGCGGACGACGAGCCCTGCATGACGATCTGGGCGCCATCGGCAACGGCCGCCTTCAGCTTGTCTGCCGCGCCTGCCGGGCCACCCTGGTTGTCGTACTCGACCAGCTGGAGCGGCTGGCCGTTCCAGCCGCCGGTGGCGTTGATCTTGTCGATTGCATAGCGCGCCGCCGCGCGGAACATCAGGCCGGTGGATGCCTGCGGGCCAGACAGCGTCTCGACCAGCGCAATCTTTACCGGCGCCGCCGATGCCGTGCCGGCCAGCACGGAGAGTGCCGCGGCTGCGAACAAGGGACGGGTAATGCGGCTACCGCTCATGGGTGTCTCCTGGCTGTTGTTTGGATTCATCTGGCGGGCGCCGAACTGGCCCGTCATAGTGGTCTGACCTGTGGTTAAAGTGGTCTGACAGGTTTACTATAGGGAGACGAACAGCGATCGTCAACGGCGACTTGCGCGCCATGAGGGTTTCTACCGAGAGCCCGATCGGACGTGTATCCGCGTATCGGAATGAGGGGCTTATACCCTTGTGGGGATTGGCTTACGGACGAATAACGGGAGTCGGCCCCGTCTCGTGCTGGTACATTCCACACGTTTCATGCGCGCTCAGACGTGCTACATTGACCTGTAAGACCACTTTTCAGATCGAGCGCCAGCCGGAGGCTGTCTGGCGCCAGGGAGCCAGTATTGAACAAGACAGTGCCCGGTGCCGCGGCGCCGCCGCCCACGCCGCGCCCGGAGGGAACCATGTTCCATCCCGAGCCCAAACACCTGCCGGACGAGATCGCCAGGCGCCTGATCCAGTCGATCCAGACGGGCGAGTTCGCGGTCGGCGACCGCCTGCCCAGCGAGCGCCTGCTGTGCGAGCAGTTCTCGGTCAGCCGCGCGGTCGTGCGCGAGGCCCTGTCGCAGCTCAAGTCGGAGGGATTGGTTGCGCCCAAGGCGGGCAGCGGCGTGTTCGTGACCGAGCGCAGCCAGCGCCAGGCGTTTCGCATGCAGGATGTGGCCATCGACGAGAAAGACTCGCTGGCCATGGTGATGGAGTTGCTGGTAACGATCGAAGTGGCGGCCACCCGGTTCGCGGCCATGCGCCGCACGCCGGATGACCTCAAGCGGATCCGGCGCGCATTGATCGGCATGGAGTACGAGATCGCCAACGACAGGCTGGGCGATGAAGAGGACTTCGCCTTTCACCAGGCCATTGTCGAGGCCACCCACAATCCGCACTTCCAGGCGTTGAGCGAACACCTGGAGCACGGCGCGCGGCGCGTGATCCGGCAGGCGAGGAGCAATACCAAGAGTCATCACGCGGACATGGTCGAGGCCGTGCAGGACGAGCACAAGACCATCTACGACGCGATCGCGGCGGGCGATCCCGAGCGCGCGGCGCAGGCAGCGGAAACCCATCTGCGCAACGCCGCCAAGCGGCTGAACATGTACCTGAAGGGGTGACCGGCTGCTGCCGATTTGCAGCCTGCTCTCTTGCCCCGTCCCGGCTTACCTGACTTACCTGACTTACCGGAGTTACTCCAGCCCGGCCAGGCCCGGCTGGAAGCACTGGCTCAACCGCTCGCCGTTGCCGAGCACAACGGTCACTTCCACCCCCAATGCCATAGCCTGGCAGGCCGCGCGGCTGTTGCCGGAGAGCGACACGCTGGCGCCCCGCGGGCAAACGCACACGGCACGCCCCTGGCCCTCGGTATCGACCGTGACCGCGCCGTAGCCGGCCCGCATCGACAGGCCGCAAGCCTGGCGCCAGGTCCATGCGGACGGGGGAAGGGACGCGGTGATGTCGGTGCCGTCGGCCCGCAGCACCGCGGCGGTGGCGGTGACCCGGGTCGCGCCGGGTGTCAGCGGCGTGTCGGCGTAGGTGAGTTGCAGGCGGAAGGCGCAGTCCGGCGCCTGGCTGGCGAGGGTGTTGCGCGACATGGAAGGGTGGCGCAAGGTGAGTGCTACCTCACCTTGCGCCCCGCTCCAGACCTTGCGCAGCGTGTCGGCGCACGCTTCAAGCACCGCGATGAGCAGGCCGCCCGGTCGTTGCCTGGCTGGTCTGCCGCCGCGGCCAGGCGCGGCATGGCCCGATAGTGACCCTGAGTGCATCGGTGGCACGATTTCCCCGTATCCATTTGTCAGTCCACTCTACAAACCGAGGGGAGATCGCGCATCACCCAATCATGGGATGCCGGGGGTTTTTCTCAAGTCTGGCGCGGGATTTCACGTGGGCGGGGATGTGCCTGCCAGTTCACCGACGCGCCTGACCACCTCGGCCAGCAGCGCCGAACTGTCGTCGCTGCGATAGCTCATCATCACCGGCGAGGTAAAGCCGGGTGCGTCAATCGGCATGTAGGCCACGTCGTCCCGGTGCAGGCGCTGCACCGATGCCGGCACCAGGCAGATGCCAAGTCCGGCAGCCACGAGGCCGATGGCGGTCTGCAGCTCATTGGCTTCCTGCGCCACGCGCAGCTGCAGGCCCTGGGTGCGAAACAGCGCCAGCACATGGTCGGCATAGCTGGGGCGGGGCCGCGCCGGATAGAGCACGAAGGGGTGGGCGGCCAGTTGCGCCGGCGTCATGGGCGGGCCCTTCAGCGCCGCGTGGCCACTGGGCACGGCGGCCACCAGCGTCTCGGCCATGACCACCGTGCGGGTGATGGCCGGGTCGTCCAGCACGATGCGGCCGAAGCCGACATCGATGCGGCCGGCCTTCAGCGCTTCCATCTGCTGCACGGTGGTGAGCTCCGACAAGCCCACCTCCAGCGCCGCGTCGGAGCCGCGCACCTGGCGGATCAGCTCGGGCAGGAAGCCGTAGAGCACCGACGGCACGAAGCCAATGCCAAACCAGCGCTTTTCATTGCGGCCGATGCGCCGCGTGCCTTCCACGATCTCGTCGATGCGCTGGTTCAGCTGCAGCGATTGCTCCAGCAGGAAGCGGCCGGCCTCGGTCAGCCGCACCGTGCGCGAGGAACGGTCCAGCAGCACGGTGCCAAGCTCGTCCTCCAGCTGGCGGACCTGGCGCGACAGCGGCGGCTGGGCGATATGCAGGCGCTCTGCCGCGCGGGTGAAGTTGAGTTCTGCCGCGACCGCCTGGAAATAGCGTAGGTGACGAAGCTCCATGACGTCCGTCCTTTCATACTTCAAAGGTATTGATCGGGACATACTCGGTCTTGGACACCCTGGATGTCAAGCCACATACTCCCTCTCAACGTATTCCATACTTGGCAGATACCCAGCATGAAAGCAACCGTCACCTCCGTCGAAGCCATCCTGGTCGACCTGCCCACCATCCGGGCACACCAGCTTGCCATGACCACCATGCAGCGTCAGACCCTGGTGATCGTGCGGCTGCGTTGCAGCGACGGCATCGAGGGGATTGGCGAAGCTACCACCATCGGCGGCCTGAGCTACGGCGACGAAAGCCCCGAGGGCATCAAGCTGACCATCGATACCTACCTGGCGCCCGCGCTGGCCGGCCTCGACGCGTGCAATATCCACGCCGCCATGCAGCGTCTGGCTTCGGTGGCGCGCGGCAACCGCTTTGCCAAGTCGGCGCTGGAGTCCGCGCTGCTCGACGCGCAGGGCAAGCGCCTGGGCCTGCCGCTGTCCGAACTGCTGGGCGGCGCGGTGCGGCCGAACCTGGCCTGCCTGTGGACGCTCGCCAGCGGCGACACCGGCCGCGATATCGAAGAGGCCGAATCCCTGCTCGCCGCACGCCGCCACAATACCTTCAAGCTCAAGATCGGCCGGCGCAGCGTGCGCGACGACGTGGCCCATGTCTCCGCCATCAAGCGCGCGCTGGGCGACCGTGCCCGCGTGACGGTGGACGTCAACCAGGCCTGGAACGAAGCCGATGCCGCCACCGGCATTGCCATGCTGGAAGCCGCCGGCATCGACCTCATCGAGCAGCCGGTGCCGCGCGAGCAGCGTGGTGCGCTGGCCCGGCTGGCGGCGCGTTTCGTCGTGCCGGTGATGGCCGACGAGTCCGTGTGCGGTCCCGAGGACGCGATGGAGCTGGCGCGTATCGCCGGTGCGGACGTGTTCGCGCTGAAGATCTCCAAGTCGGGCGGCATCTTCGAGATGCTGCGCACCGCGGCGGTAGGCGACGCTGCCGGCATCGCGCTGTACGGCGGCACCATGCTGGAAGGCAGCGTGGGCACCATTGCCGCCGCCCACGGCTTTGCCACGCTGCCGCGGCTGGCCTGGGGCACCGAGCTGTTCGGCCCGCTGCTTCTCAAGGATGATGTGGTCACGGCGCGCCCCGAGTACCGTGACTTTGCCTTGCACCTGCCGGTTGGCCCGGGGCTTGGCCTGACGCTGGACGAAGACAAGCTGGCCCACTACCGCCGCGCCGCCTGAGGCGCGCCCGGGCCGGCCTGGACCCAAGATTAACCCGAGGAATCAAGCATGTTGTTTCTGGTGAGAATGGACGTAAAGATGCCCGCGGACATGCCGGCCGCGCAGGCCGACGAGATCAAGGCGCGCGAGAAGGCGTACTCGCAGGACCTGCAGCGCCAGGGCAAGTGGCCGCACCTGTGGCGCGTGGTGGGCGAATACGCCAACTACAGCGTGTTCGACGTGGAGTCCAACGACGAACTGCACACCATGCTCTCCAGCTTGCCGCTGTTCCCGTACATGGAGATCCATGTCACGCCGCTGGCCAGGCACCCGTCGTCGATCAAGTAAGCCGGCCGACCCGCCGATACCTGAATACCTGAATACCTGAATACCGCCGCGGCCCCCGATTGCCGCGTTCCAACTCCAACACCAACTCCGAATCCAACTGGAGGAGACTTTGATGCGCTTGCCATTCCTGCGCGCGTGGGCCGCCTGCGCCTGTGCGCTGGCCACCCTGGCCGTGCTGCCGTCCGCCCACGCCGACACCTATCCCGATCACCCGATCCGCTGGGTCGTGCCGTTCCCCGCGGGCGGCGCGATGGACAATATCGCCCGCACGCTGGGCGAGGAAATGTCGCGCAGCCTGGGCCAGTCCATCGTGGTGGAAAACCGCCCCGGCGCCGGCGGCAATATCGGCGCCGAGATGGTGGCGCGTTCGCCCGCGGATGGCTACACGCTGATCATCGTAGCCAACGGCATGGCGGTGAACCCCGCGCTGTACGGCCGGCTCAGCTACGACCCGGTGAAGGATTTCGCGCCGGTCTCGCTGCTGGCGGTGGTGCCTAACGTGCTGGTCACCAGCAAGGCCAAGAAGCTGCCCGCCACGGTGCCCGACCTGATCGTCGCGGCGCGCGCCACGCCGGACAAGTACACCTATGCCTCTGCCGGCAACGGCACCTCGATCCACCTGGCCGGCGAGCTGTTCACCTCGCTCACCGGGGTCAAGATGCTGCACGTGCCCTACAAGGGCAGCGGCCCGGCCATGACGGACCTGCTGGGCGGCCAGGTCGACTATATGTTCGACAGCATCACCTCGGCCAAGCCGCATATCGATTCCGGCAAGCTCACGCCCATCGCGGTGACCACCGCCAAGCGTTCCTCGACGCTGCCGAATGTGCCGACCCTGGCCGAAGCCGGCGTCAAGGGCTATGACCTGTCGCCTTGGTTCGCCGCGTTCGTGCCCGCCAAGACGCCGCCCGCCGTGGTCGCGCGCCTGAACCAAGCCATGGTGGACGCGCTGGCCAAGCCGTCGGTGCGCACCCGCCTGGCCGCCATCGGCGCCGAGCCGATCGGCAGCACGCCCGCGCAACTGGGCAAGCACCTCGCTGCTGAAACCGACAAATGGGGCAAGCTGATCCGCGAACGCGGCATCCGCGCTGACTGAGAACACCATGGCCACCGTATTCCACCAAGGCATCGCGCTGCACTATGAGATCGCGGGGGCGCCGGACGCGCCCGTGCTGGTCCTGTCCAACTCGCTGGGCACCGACCTGCAGATGTGGGCGCCGCAGATCGATAGCCTGCTGTCGCGCTTTCGCGTGCTGCGCTACGACACCCGCGGCCACGGCGGCTCGGGCCTGCCGGCCCCGCTATCGGCTTCGGTTTCGGCGCAATTCGGGTTTGCCGAACTCGGGCAGGACGTGCTGGCCATCATGGATCACGCCGGCATCCAGCGCGCGCACTTTTGCGGGCTGTCGATGGGCGGCATGACCGGCATGTGGCTGGCGGCCAGCCACCCCGAGCGGTTCGATCGCTTCGTGCTGGCCAATACCGCCGCCCTGATCGGCCCGGCCAGCGCCTGGGACACGCGCATCCAGACGGTACGCAGCCAGGGCATGGCCGCCATCGTCGATGCCGTGCTGGCGCGCTGGTTCAGCGCCGCCTGGCTGGCCGGCGACGCGGCGCGCATCGCGCCGGTGCGCCAGATGCTGCTGGACGCATCGCCCCAAGGTTACACGGCCAACTGCGCTGCCGTGCGCGACGCCGACCTGCGCGCGCTGCTGCCGCGCATCTCCTGCCCGGTGCTGGTGATTGCCGGCACGCACGACCTGGCCACCACGCCGGCGCAAGGCCGCGAAGTGGCGCAAGGGATTGCCGGGGCGCGCTATGTGGAGCTGGATGGGGCTCACTTGTCGAACTGGGAGCAGCCGGAGGGGTTTGCGCAAGCGGTTTGCGGGTTTTTGGCAGGCTGAGGCCTGCCGGACGCCGTTCACGCAGTCGCGCGTCGATTGCAACGCCGATAGCATGACAGCCGGGTCTAGGACTGGCCACTCAACTATCTCCTCCCGCTACCCTGGCAGGATGTGTGCTGGGCAAAATCTGCTATGGTTTTGCCAACGCATCAGGGGGATATGAGCATGGCCGAACTTGTGGTTCGCGGTGTTGACGAATTGCTGGTGCACAAACTGCGCGAGCGGGCTGCTGCAAATGGGCGAAGCGAAGAGGCGGAACACCGCGAGATTCTCATTCAGGCGCTGAGACAAACAACGCGAAATAGTTTGGCCGAAGTACTTGCGAGCATGCCGGACGTTGGTGAGGATGCCGATTTCGCGCGCTGCACTTGAGCCGACTAGCTGAAGACATTGTGGCGAAGTGACGTCGGCGAGGGCCAAGGCGGACCTGACGCGGTGGCCCTCGTTTTCACTACTTCACCGCCCCGAACCGGATATCCCCATACCAGGCGCGCGCGTTCCCGCCCGTGTTGTCGGTATCGGTGAGCAGGCCGTAGGCGGTCAGCTTGCCGGGCTTTTCCTTGAAGGCATGCTCGAAGTCCTGCTCCACGTTGCGGCTCAACGTGAGCCACTTGCCGGTGGCGTCGGACCCGCCTGACACCACGATCATCTTGACCCGCGAGGTGTGGGGGTTGTCGATGACCGTGCCGACCGGCGCGGTATTGGACCAGATGTACATGAGCGTGGCATAGGGCAGCTCCTCGCCCGCCAGCGCCTTGGCCAGCTTCATGGCGGTGCGCTCGCCCAGCGATAGCTTGTCCGTATCCCCATCGAACACGAACACCAGGCGCGCCGGCGCGTCTTCCTTGGCGGCGACGCTGTTGTCGGCTTCGTCGATCGGGTGTTCCACCTTCCAGCGCCAGCTGACCTGCGGGGTCGCCTCCAGGTTCAGGTTGTTGCCCTTGTGCATCAGCGCGGAGGCGGAGGCGGGCGCGTCGGCTTCCAGCACCGTGGCGTGGTCGTCCGCCACCAGGCTGTAGTGGGTCAACGTCTTGCCGTGCGCCACCGGCAGGTTCTTCCATCCGGCCGGCAACGGGCCGCCGGGCGTGCCGGCGGAGAAGGCGGCGCCGGGGGCGGCGGCTGCCGGCGCCGATGCTGCCGATGCCTGCGCCGCGGCCGGCGCAGCGTGCGCCAGCAGCAGGCCGCAGGCCAGCAGGCCGGCCAGCGCGTGCGCGCGAGGCGCCATCTTGCGGGTGGAATGCGTCAAAGCCAGTTGGGAGGTCATGATCGATTGCCCGATGGTCGCCGTCATTGTTTTTATTGTTTCCATTGTAGGCAGCGGCCCGGGCCTTTGTGCGCGCGGCGTGTTGCCGTTCGCGGCAGCGCCAGCCTAGGGCACGGCCTGGGGGCCTGGCGCGCCGGGGCTGCTGGCCGCGCCGGACGGCACGTTGCCGAAAATCTCGGCGTAGTAGCGGTAGCCCGCGTCCAGATGCTTGCCGAAGGCGAAGCCCTGGGCCAGCATCGCGTCGAATTCGGCGCGGGCGATCTGCATCACGTAGCTATGCCCGGTCGCCACCAGGCGGCAGGTACCGCTGGCCTGGCGCGCGCTGAACCACTTGCCCGGATCGGCATGGCCGGCGGGGTAGGCCCGGCCGTCGTGTTCGAGTTGCCAGCCGCCGTCGAGCAGCACCCAGGCATCGGCGGCGGCGGCGCCTGCGCATTGGGTGATGACGGTGCCCGGCTCCACCTCCCATTCGCGCGAATGATCGATGGTCCAGCGTAGCTGCGCGGTGCTCAGGCCGGTGAAGAACGGGGTCTTCTTCAGCAGGTAAAGATAGGTCTTAGAGGCTTTCATGGGTTTGCCCTGGCTGATGGCGGCGTCGCCTTGCCGCGGCGGTTGCGCTTCGCAAGCGGGGAGCAAGGCCGGCAGCATTGCGGCGCACGCAAGTTGGATCCATCGTTTCATCGTCGTTCCTGACGGTGAGCAAGGGCCGCGCTGGGCCCATGCCTGGTGATTGGTGATTGGTGATTGGTGATTAGCGTGTGACCTTGGCCTGCAGCAGGTCTGCCATGCCGATGCGCTTGGCAAACTCGATCCGCACGCGCTCCGAGACTTCCAGCACCTCGCGCGCGCCGTCACCCACAAAATCGATCACCGAACGCATCGGGCGGGTGCCGGCGGCCAGGCCCACGATCCGCACGATCTCATCGGCCACGGCCCTCGGGTCGGCGTGGTCCGGTGTCAGCGCGCTCAGGCGTTCGCCGATCTGGTCCATCACCCCGTCATAGCGGCGATAGGCGGCGGCCGTTGCCGAATCGGCCGGCTTGCCGGCGCTCGGGAAGTGCGCGGTGCCGCGGGTGAACGCGCCCGGCACCACGATCGAGGTCTCGATGCCAAAGCGTGCGATCTCGTAGGCCAGCGTGACCGCCAGCGAATCCATGGCCGCCTTGGCCGCGCCGTACGGCCCCATGAACGGGGGGAAGCCGCCCTTGGTGGTAGTGCTGCTGACCCACAGCATCAGCCCGGCTTCCTGCTTGCGCAGATAGGGCAGGGCAGCGCGGTTCACGCGCTGGGCGCCGAACAGGTTGGTGTCGAACACGCGCATCATCTCCTCGGGCGTGAAGGCCTCGGCGGGTCCGACCACCAGGTGCCCCGCGTTCTGCATCACTACGTCGATGCGGCCTTGTTCGCGGACGATGGCAGCCGCGGCGGCGTCGGCCGATTCCTGCGACAGCACATCGAGCTCGAGCGGATGCAACTGGATGTGCCTGGACTTGGCAAGCGCGCGGAGTTCGTCCGCGCGGTCGCGATTGCGGCCTTGCACATCGCGCATCGTGGCGTAGACGATGTGGCCTGCTTCAGCCAGCGCCTGCGCGCTCAGTTTGCCGATGCCCGTGCCGGCGCCGGTGACGACAATGACTTGTTGATTGGCGTTCTGCATGATGGTCCCCTTGCGTCGTGTTGGATGGCACTCCGTGGTGAATCGGGATCAGGCCACGCCGCCGTTGGCGCGCAGGATCTGGCCGTTGACCCAGCCGGCGTCGGGGCCGGCGAGGAAGGCCACGACGGAGGCGATGTCTTCCGGCTGGCCCAGGCGTTGCAGCGGGGGCATCTTGGCGAAGGCCTGGATCTGTTCTTCGGTCTTGCCGTCGAGGAACAGCGAGGTAGCAATCGGGCCGGGGGCCACCGCATTGACCGTGATGTTGCGGCCGCGCAGTTCCTTGGCGAACACGTGCGTGAAGGCTTCCACCGCTGCCTTGGTGGCGTTGTAGACGGCGTAGCCGGGCATGTTCAGCGCCAGCGTGGTGCTGGAGAAGTTGACGATGCGCCCGCCGTCGGCAAGCCGCGCGGCGGCTTCGCGCAGGGTGTTGAAGGTGCCGCGCACATTGATGTCGAAGGTCTGGTCGTAGAGCGCGTCGCTGGTGTCGGCCAGCGGCACCGTCTTGAGCGCGCCGGCGTTGTTGACCAGCACGTCGACCTTGCCCAGTTGCTGCTCGGTGGTCTCGAACAGGCGGCGCACGTCGTCGGCCTTGGACACATCGGCCTGCACCGCGATGGCCGATGCGCCGGCCGCCTTCAGTTCGGCCACGAGGGCCTCGGCCTGGGCCGCGCCGGCCGCATAGTTGATGGCGACGGCGAAACCGTCCTGTGCCAGGCGCCTGGCGACAGCGGCGCCGATGCCGCGGGATGCGCCGGTGACGATGGCGACCTGGGTGTGGAGGGCGTTGCTCATGATCCGTTTCCTTTCAGGTGGTGGGTTGGTGAAACGGATAATGGACCATTCCTAAGCAAAGATAATTGGTGGCATTTTGATATCATTGCTCCGTTTACTTTAACAATAGGGCGCCCCTGCGTCTTTCATTGCCCACTCCCACCCCGTTCAGCTACGCATGGACCGTTTCCAGGAAATGCAGGCTTTCGTGCGCATCGCCGAGCGCCAGAGCTTTACCCAGGCCTCCGAGGATCTCCAGATCCCGCGCGCCACCATCACCAACCTGATCAAGCGCATGGAACAGCGCCTCGGCGCCCGGCTGCTGGAGCGCACCACCCGTACGGTGCGGCTGACGCACGACGGCGAGGCGCACTATCGGCGCTGCGTGCGCCTGATAGCCGACCTGGAAGAAGCTGAGGGATCATTCAGGGATACCGCGCCCAAGGGCCTGCTGCGCGTGAACCTGCAGGGGACGCTGGCCCGGCATTTCGTGGTGCCGGTGCTGCCGGATTTCCTGGCGCTCTATCCCGAGCTGGAAATCCATATCGGCGAGGACGACCGGCTGGTCGACCTGGTGCGGGAGGGGGTGGATTGCGTGCTGCGCGCGGGCAACCTGCAGGATTCGTCGATGGTCGGGCGCCGGGTTGCGCTGCTGGAGCAGGTGACCGTGGCCAGCCCGGCCTACCTGGCCCGATATGGCGAGCCGGCGGACCTTGAGGCGTTGTCGGCGCATCGCGCGGTCAACTACATCTCGAGCGGCACCGGCAAGGCGGTGCCGCTGGAATTTACGGTAGCCGGCCGCGTGACGACCGTGCAGCTGGCGGCGGCGATTTCGGTCACCGGCGCCGATCTCTACACCGGCGCCTCGGTGGCCGGGCTGGGACTGGTCCAGGTGCCGCGCTATCGTGTGGCGGGGGAGCTGCGGGAGGGCCGCTTGCAGGTCGTGCTGGCGGACCTGCCGCCGCCGCCGATGCCGGTGTCCGTGCTGTATTCGCAGAACCGCCAGCTATCGTCGCGGGTGCGGGTGTTCGCGCAGTGGCTGCGCGAAGTGTTCGAGGCCGGCGCCGACGGGAACCAGGGCTTGATTCCCCTCGGCGCCTGAAGCGCGCCGGCTGGTTACTTCCGCACGTTGGACGGCAGCACCGAGTTCCGGCTGGACTGCTTGGCGGATTGGCCCGATTGCGCCGACTGTCCCTTGCCGCTACCCGACGTCTTCTGCGACGCGGCGCCGGCTGCCCCGACGCTGGCGCAAAGCAGGATGGCGAGTAGTGCCGCCGGTGCATTCTTTCGCATGCTCATGGTTGACTCCCGTTGCGTGGCTGGTCCGCCTCCGGGCGGACCAGCCACTGGTTGGTTCAGGTTCAAATACCTTCGGCCGGCGTCAGCGAGGCCGCGTCCGGGCCGCCCTTGCGCCCGCGATTGCGGTTGACCCAGGCGAACACCACCGGCAGCACCAGCAGCGTCAGCAGCGTGGTGGTCACCATGCCGCCCACGATCACCAGCGCCAGCGGCCGTTGTGCTTCCGAGCCGATGCCGTGCGACAGCGCCGCGGGCAACAGCCCCAGGCCCGCCAGCATGGCCGTCATCACCACCGGGCGCAGGCGCAGCGCCGCGCCCTCGACCACGGCTTCATGCAGATCCTCGGATTGTGCGAGCCGGTTGACGTAGGAGATCAGGATCACCCCGTCCTGGATCGCGATGCCGAACAGCGACAAGAAGCCGATGCCCGCCGAGATCGATAAGGTCTCTCCCGCGATATGCAGCGCCAGCAAGCCACCGATGGCGGCGAACGGCACGTTGAGCACCACCATCAGCGCATCCTTGAAGTTGCCGAAGGTGCTGTACAGCAGCAGGAAGATCACCAGGATGGTCAGCGGCACGATCACCGCCAGCTTCTTCTGCGCGATCTTCATCTGGTTGAACTGGCCATCCCAGAAGATGCTGTAGCCCGCCGGTAGCGTCACCGCCCCGTTGACCTTGTCCTGCGCCTCGGCCACCGCGCTGCCCAGGTCGCGCCCGCGCACGCCGAACTTGATGGCGATATAGCGCTTGCCCGTCTCGCGGTAGACGAAGAACGGCCCGTCTGTCGCCTCCACCTTGGCCACCATCGACAGCGGGATGCGCTGGCCGTCGGGCGTATCCACCAGCAGGCGGCCGATCACGTCCGGGTTGTTGCGTGCCTGGTCATGCAGCCGCACCGACAGCCCGAAGGTCTTCTCGCCTTCCAGTATGTTGGTCACATCGTCGCCGCCGATGGCGAACTGCACGGCGGACTGGATGTCGCTCACGTTCATGCCGAAGCGCGCGCTCTTCTCGCGATCCACCGTGATGTTCAGCGTGGGCTGGCCGAGCTCCTTGAAGATCCCGACGTCGGCCAGGCCCGGTACCTTCTTCAGGATCGATTCGACCTCCTTGGCCTTGTCCTGCAGCGTCACCAGGTCGGAGCCGTAGATCTTCACGGAGTTCTCGCCCTTGACCCCGGACAGCGCCTCGTTGACGTTGTCCTGGATGTACTGCGAGAAGTTGTACTCGATGCCCGGGATGCGGTTCAGGTGCTTGGACAAACGCTCCACCACCTGCTGCTTGGTGGCGCCCTTGGGCCAGTCGGCCGGGGGCTTGAAGTACAGCGCGTATTCCTGGTTGAACACGCCGGTGGAGTCGGTGCCGTCATCCGGGCGCCCGATCTGTACCGACACGGTCTTGACCTCGGGCTGCTCGCGGAAGAAGCCGCGCAGGTCGCGTGCGACGGAGGCCGAGTAGTCGAGATCGACGGTGTTGGGCAGCGTGATGCGCAGCCACAGGTTGTTTTCCTCCAGCGTGGGCAGGAACTCGGTGCCCAGGTAGCGCGAGCTGTACAGCGTGCCGGCCAGGCCGATGAAGGCGGCCAGGAACACCAGGCCGGGCTTCTTCAGCAGCTTGCGCAGCAGCGGCTTGTAGCCGCGCAGGATCACCGCGATGAATTTCGGCGAGTGCGGCCGCAGCGAGCCGCGGAACACAAAGGAGGTCACCGCCGGCACGAAGGTCAGCGCCAGCACGATCGAGGCCAGCAGCGCGAAGCCCATGGTGAAGGCCATCGGCTTGAAGATGATGCCTTCCACCCCGCCCATGAAGAACAGCGGCGAGTAGGCCACGATGATGATGCCGGTGGAGAAGATCATGGCGCGCTGGACCTCGCTGGTGGCCTTGACGATGCCATCCTCGACGTTGGTCTCGCCCTCCTCCAGGTGGCGCATGATGTTTTCCATCACGATCACCGCCGCATCCACGATCAGCCCGAAGTCGATTGCCCCGAGCGAGATCAGGTTGGCCGGCACCTTGAAGTGGGCCATGTTGATGAACGACACGCACAAGGCCAGCGGGATCACCGCCGCCACCACCGCCGCGGCGCGGAAGCTGCCGAGGAAGATGAACAGCACGATCAGCACCAGCGAGATGCCGACGAACAGCGCGTGCTCGACGGTCCCCATGGTGATGTCGAGCAGGTTCTGCCGGTCGTAGAAGGTCTTGACCTCGATACCCTTCGGCAGCACGTTCTGGTTGATGTCGGCGATCTTGTCGCGCACCCGCGCCAGGACCTCGGTGGCATTCTCGTCGCGCTTCATCAGCACGATGCCTTCGACGATGTCGTCGTGCTGGTCGAACTGCACCATGCCCAGGCGCGGCGTGTTGCCCACCCGCACCTCGGCAATATCGCGCACCCGCACCGGCACGCCACTGGACACCGACACGGTGACGTTGCGGATGTCGTCGAGCGTTTGCAACAGGCCCACGCCGCGCACCACGAACTGCTGCTCGCCGGCCTTCATCAGGCCGCCGCCGGCGTTGGCATTGGCGTTCGATACCGCATCCACCACCTGCTTGAGCGAGAGCCCATAGGCCTGCAGCTTCTCCGGCGTCGGCACGATCTGGTATTGCTTGACCTTGCCGCCGAAGGCAGTGATATCGGCCACGCCCGGGACGTGCTTGATCTCCTTGTAGACGTTGTAGTCCTGGTAGGTCTTCAGCGTGGTCACGTCGATGCCGTCGGCCTCGATCCGGTAGCGCAGGATTTCGCCGGTGGCGTCGCCGTCCGGCGACAGGTTGGGCTGCACGCCCGGCGGCAGGCTGGCTTGCGACAGGTAAGTGACGAAGTTCTGGCGGGCCTTGAAGTTATCCACGCCCTCCTTGAACTTGACGGTCACAACAGACAGCCCGAACAGCGACACCGAGCGGAAGGACTGCACGTCCGGCACGCTGGCCAGTGCGTTCTCCACCGGAATCGTGATCTGTTGCTCGACCTCCACCGTGCTGCGGCCCGGCCACTGCGTAATGGCCTGCACCGTGACCGGCGCCACGCCGGGATACGCCTGCAGCGGCAACTGCAGGAAGCTCAGCACGCCGGCCGCCAGCAGGCCAATGGCCAGGAAGACGATGACCAGGCGCCGCTTGAGGATGCTTCTGATTGGCGAGAAGACCATCTCAGGCCTCCTGCTTGAGCAGCATTTCGTTGAGCAGCATGCCGCCCTGCGTCACAACCCGCACCGACGCGCCGGCCGGCACGCCTTCGGTGACCTGGAAGGTGCCGTCGCTGCGCGGCGTGCCCTGCACCGCCACGCGCTCGATGTGCTTGTCGTCGGGCTGCGTCATCAGGTAGAGCTTGCCCTGGTCCTTGACGACGGCCGATTGCGGCACCACCAGCGCCTGCGTGCTGCCGGTGACGATGCGCGCCGTGGCGTACATCTCCGGCTTGAGCGTGCCGTCGGGGTTGGGCACATCGCAGCGCACCTGCAGCGTGTGCGTATCGGCGTCGACATTGGGCGCGATGAAGCTGACGCGCCCGCGGTAGTGGCGGCCCGGGTAGGCCGGGGTTTCGATCTCGATGACCTGGCCCAGGCGCACGTTCTTGATGTCGTTCTCGTAGAGGTTGCCGGTGAACCAGATCGAGCGGGTGTCGATGATGCTCATCAGCGAGTCGCCGACATTGAGGTAGGAGCCGGGATCCATGTCGCGCTTGACGATGGTGCCGCCGATCGGCGCGCGGATGGTCAGCGTGTCGGAGGCCACGCCGCGCTCGCGGATGCGGGCGATGTCCTCCGTGGTCGCGCCCAGCACGCGCAGCTTGTTCTCGGACGACTGCATGGTCAGGCGGGCATCGTCCACCAGTTCCTTCAGGTCGCTGTTGTTGAGCGTCTTGAAGGCGTTATGCGAGAGCAGGAACTCGTTTTGCGCGGAGATGTACTCGGGCGAGTACAGCTCGGCCAGCGGCTGGCCGGCGCGCACCACGGCCCCCTCGAATACCAGGATGCGCTCGACGCGGCCAGCCACGCGGGCCGAGGCCAGCTTGGCCTGCTGCACGTTGTAGGCCAGCTTGCCGGGCGTGGGCGTGTCGACTGTCACGGCTTGCGTGCTGAACACCGCGGACTTGACCGCGTTCGGGTCGAAGCCGCCTTCGGGCAGGGTCAGCAGCGATGGCACGCGGCGCGGTTTCGCCGCTTCGGGCTTGGCGTAGGGCGCGGCCATGCCAGCCTTGCCGGCTTGCTCCCCCTGTTGCGCCTGCTGTGGCTGTTGTAGCTGTTGTGCCTGGGCCCAGTATTTCCCGCCCCAGATACCGCCGGCGAGGACGACCACAAAACCGGCACCGATCATCAGATTCTTGTTCATAGGTTCAAGGCCTCGCGACCGTCAGAATTTCTCATGTCCCACCGCGGCGGCGAGGGTGTAATACGCCTGGCGCGCATCGGATTCGGCCTGGGTCACGGCCAGCTCGGCATTCTTGAGCGCGGAGCTGGCGGTCAGCAGGTCGGTGAAATCGGCGTTGTTGTTGGCGTAGTTGGTGAAGGCCATCTTGTAGGCCGTCATCGCCTCCGGCAGTTGCCGCTGGCGCAGGAACTCGGCCTGGTTCACCGACTGGCGCAGGTTGTTGTGCGCGGTATCCACCGCCAGCAGCGTCTGCTGGCGCACTGACTGGTCATTGGCGTCGGAGGCCACCTTGTTGGCCACGGCCTCGTCCACGCCGTACTTCTCCTTGGTGAAGAAGAACAGCGGGATGATCACGTCGAACTCGATGCCGTAGCTGGCCGGCTTGAAGCCCAGCGGCGGGTTGCTGCCGTTGAAGGTGCCGATGATCTGGAAGTCCGGCAGGTAGGCCTTGCGGGCCAGGCGCACGCCCTTCTCGGCCGCCTCCACCAGGAAGCGCGATGCCCGCACATTGGGATGCTCGCGCAGCGCCATGTCTTCCAGCTCGGGCAGCGGCGTGGGCGGCAGGCGCACCGCGCTGGCGTCCGGGCGCAGCTCCAGCGGGAACTCGGGGTTCTTGCCGATCAGCGTGTTGATGGTCTTGAGCGCGTTGTCATGCTGGCGCTCCAGGCTGAACATATCGTTCTGCGCGCTGCTCTGCGCAACCTGGGCGTTGAGGTAGTCCACATAGCCCGCCGCGTTGTTGGCGTAGCGGATGCGCGCGACCTGCTTGACCTGCTCCAGCCGCTTGAGGTTCAGGCGCAGCACATCGAGCTGCGCCTTCTGCGCCAGCGCCTGGAAGTAGGTCGTGCTCAGTTGCGCGTAGAGCTGCAGGTACAGCGCGTCGCGCTGCGCGTCGATCGATTCGGCTTGCGTGTTGGCTATGTCGGCGGCCAGCGCCTTCTTGCCCGGGAACGGGATCGACTGCGTGAGCGTGTAGCTGAAACTCTCGGCGCGCGCCAGCGCCAGCGGGCTGTTCTTGGGCAGGTTGCCCCAGATAAAGCCCACCTGCGGGTTGTTGGGCGCGGCGATCTGCGGCACGGTGGCCTTGGCCGCCATATAGAGCGAGCGGGCCTGGATCAGTTGCGGGTTGTTGGCGCGCAGTTCCTCCGACAGCTCCCACAAGGAGAACCCCGGGCCAACGAGGCCCTTGGTCTTTTCTTCGGCACTGAGCGTGGCCGCTGGCGTGGCGCTTGCGCCAGCGCCGCGCGGTGCTGCCTGATCCCACCCGCTGGCTGGCGCTTTGCCGGCAGCAGGCGCCTTTTGTACAGGCGGAACAAGCGGGACCGGATCGGTATCTCCGCTCAGTTGAACACCCCATGCGACCCGAGCCGAAAAGACCAGGATGACGGCTGCTCCAACTTTTCTATTAGTTGGTTTTTTAATCATGAACACTCCCATCGCTACTTGCAACCGTTATGACAGGGTAAGCTTTCAATTTCCCTTCCGGAGCATTGCAAATAGCTTTCGGAAAATTAGGTGGTTACCCGCATGGAGTAATGAAACCGAAATGGCGCATTGATAGCTCCGCAGCGAGATAGCAGGATCGCATCGAAATGCACTCGTAGTGCCATGCCTTGTCGCTGGCCGGCCGGCGCGTGCGAGCGGTTTTTGGCGAGCGCTTTCCCATCAAATGGGGGTAAATGGAGGAAATGGCCGGGGCTATCTATTTCGCGACACGCTTATAACCGGCGTGCGAGATATATAGGTACCTGTATCTCAAGGAAATAGGAAATTCACATCGGAATCAATACAGATTGACCGATGCCATTGAGAATTAAATCAAGTCGAGGACCGTGTAAGAAATAATCCTAGCTTTCCTTGATCTCGTTTATTTCATCAGTTCGCGCGGGAAACATCGGCCTTCAGGCCGGTGAGGGATAGCGCGCGACGCGAAGCGTCGCCCCTGTGCCCGCTCTCCTTCGTGGATTGCGCTACGAGTGAATAACCATATCCATCGCCGCGCTGAATGATCTTGCAGTAGCGGTGAGAAACGCCTTGGACGACCCCATCGACGGTCTGAATGTTGAAGGATCCGGTGGCGCGAATCGCCAGCCGCCCAATATGCCTACCGACCTTCTTTCCTGACGGGACATCGGCCCGCACCATATCACCGGTCTGGAAGCCGAATGCCCGCTTGCTGCGCATCAAATAGCCGCGCGG